>DASWYX010000392.1:0-9971 GCA_036404755.1 Pseudoduganella sp. | reverse complement strand
GGCATGCGTCCGGCTCGGTGCCGCGCGCCTCCGAACAGAAGATCGAAGCGCGCTACAAGGCCGCCGTGGCCGCCCTGCAATCGAGGGCGGACGGGCTGCGCCAGAAAGCCGGCGCGGCCCAGGCCAATGCGCTGCGCGAGAAGCTGCGCCTGGTGCAGTCGCTGGAAACCGCCATCGCCGCGCCGGAAGAGATCGGCGCCGACGACTGGAATGGCCGCTGGCAAGCCCTGCCGGCGCTGCCCAACGATTACGAACGCACGCTGCGCGCCCGCTTCGATGCCGCGCTGAAGGCGGTGGAACAGGGCCCGTCCGCCCGTTCCGCCTATGCCGGCGAGCTGGAAGCGAACCGCGAACGCCTGCTTTCCGAAGTGCTGCGACTGGAAATCGTGGCGGGTATCGACAGCGGGCCTGAATTTGCCCGCGACCGTCTGAAGATGCAGGTCGAAGTGCTGCAATCGTCGCTGAAGTCCGGCCAGAAGCCCGGCAGCCAGGCCGCCCAGTTCCTCGCCCTGTGCGCCATGCCGGCGCTGGCCGACGCCCGCACGGCCAGCCGTATCGAACAGCTGTTCCGCCGCATCGGCGCCGGGGAGGCGTGATGACGGTCCGGGTTCAGACCGAGGATTTCGACCTCGCCCACGAAGTCAGGCAACTGCGCGCCGGGAACGGGAAAGTTGGCGGTATAGTGACCTTCGTCGGTACCGTGCGCGACCTGAACGAGGGCGCGAACGTATCGGAAATGGAGCTGGAGCACTATCCAGGCATGACAGAGCAGTCGATCGAGGCCATCATCGGCCAGGCCAGGGAGCGCTGGCCTGTGTATGACGCCCTGGTGATCCACCGCGTCGGTCCCTTGAAGCCGCTGGACCAGATCGTACTGGTCGCGGTGACCTCCGCCCACCGCGGCGAAGCCTTCGCGGCCTGCGAATTCATCATCGACTACCTGAAGACCGAGGCGCCGTTCTGGAAAAAGGAACAGACGCCGGAAGGTGCCCGCTGGGTCGACGCCCGCGTCAGCGACGATGTCGCTCTGAAGAAATGGGAGATGTGACCTTCATCACATTTTCCTCTTGAAAACTCGTCGCGCAGCCCAATTTTGTCTTACAAGATAAATCAGGAGCGTTAGAAATGCGCCAAGACAAACTCACGACGAAACTTCAGGAAGCACTGGCCGACGCCCAAAGCCTGGCGGTCGGCAACGACAATCAATATATCGAACCGGTCCACCTGCTGCTCGCCCTGCTGAACCAGGAAGACGGCGGCGCGCGCTCGCTCTTGCAGCGCGCCGGCGTCAACGTCGGTGGCCTGGGCAATGCGCTCAAATCGGCGCTGGAACGCCTGCCCAAGGTGTCCGGCACGGGCGGCGACACGCAGGTGAGCCGCGAGTTCGTCAATATGCTGAACCTGGCGGACAAGGAAGCCCAGAAGCGCGGCGACCAGTTCGTCTCCAGCGAAATGGTCCTGCTGGCCCTGACCGACGACAAGTCGGAAGCGGGCAAACTGGCGCGCGAAGCCGGCCTGGCCCGCAAGTCGCTGGAAGCGGCCATCGATACCGTGCGTGGCGGCGGCAAGGTCGATTCGCAGGAAGCGGAAGGCCAGCGCGAAGCCCTCAAGAAATACACCCTCGACCTGACCGAGCGCGCCCGCATGGGCAAGCTGGACCCGGTGATCGGCCGCGACGATGAAATCCGCCGCGCCATCCAGGTGCTGCAGCGCCGGACCAAGAACAACCCCGTACTGATCGGCGAACCGGGCGTGGGCAAGACCGCCATCGTGGAAGGCCTGGCCCAGCGCATCGTCAATAATGAGGTGCCGGACTCGCTGCGCGGCAAGCGCGTGCTGTCGCTCGACATGGCGGCCCTGCTGGCAGGCGCCAAGTACCGCGGCGAATTCGAGGAGCGCCTGAAGTCCGTGCTGAAGGAACTGGCGCACGACGAAGGCCAGACCATCGTCTTCATCGACGAGCTGCACACCATGGTCGGCGCCGGCAAGGCCGAAGGCGCGATGGATGCGGGCAATATGCTGAAGCCTGCGCTGGCGCGCGGCGAGCTGCATTGCCTGGGCGCGACCACGCTGGACGAATACCGCAAATACATCGAGAAGGATGCCGCGCTGGAGCGCCGCTTCCAGAAGATCCTCGTCGACGAGCCGAGCGTGGAAGCGACCATCGCCATCCTGCGCGGCTTGCAGGACAAGTACGAGCTGCACCACAAGGTCGAGATCACGGACGCCGCCATCATTGCCGCGGCCGAGCTGTCGCACCGCTATATCACGGACCGCTTCCTGCCCGACAAGGCGATCGACCTGATCGACGAAGCCGCGTCCAAGATCAAGATCGAGATCGACTCCAAGCCGGAGGTGATGGACAAGCTTGAACGCCGCCTGATCCAGCTGAAGATCGAGAAGGAGGCCGTGAAGCGCGAGAAGGATGAAGCGTCGCGCCGCCGCCTCGACCTGATCGACGAGGAAATCGCCAAGCTGCAGCGCGAGTACAACGACTTCGAGGAAATCCTGAAGGCCGAGAAGGCCAATGTGCAGGGCACCACGCACATCAAGGAGGAAATCGAGCGCATCAAGCAGCAGATGGAAGAGGCGACCCGTGCTTCCAACTGGCAGCGCGTGTCCGAGCTCCAGTATGGCAAGCTGCCGGAGCTCGAATCGCAGCTGAAGCACGCCGAAGCCGCAGGCGCCAATGCGCAGGCGAGCGACAAGCCGAAGCTGCTGCGCACCCAGGTCGGCGCGGAAGAGATTGCGGAAGTGGTGTCGCGCGCGACGGGCATTCCCGTGTCGCGCATGATGCAGGGCGAGCGCGACAAGCTGCTGCACATCGAAGAGAAGCTGCACGAGCGTGTGGTGGGGCAGGACGAAGCGATCAACGCGGTGGCCGACGCCATCCGCCGTTCCCGCGCCGGCCTGGCGGACCCGAACCGTCCGTACGGCTCCTTCATGTTCCTCGGCCCGACGGGCGTGGGCAAGACCGAGCTGACGAAAGCGCTGGCGTCCTTCCTGTTCGATACCGAGGAATCGCTGATCCGCATCGACATGAGCGAATTCATGGAGAAGCATTCGGTGGCCCGCCTGATCGGCGCGCCGCCGGGCTATGTGGGCTACGACGAAGGCGGCTACCTGACGGAAGCCGTGCGCCGCAAGCCTTACAGCGTGATCCTGCTGGACGAGATCGAGAAGGCGCATCCGGACGTGTTCAACGTCCTGCTGCAAGTGCTCGACGACGGCCGCATGACCGATGGCCAGGGCCGTACCGTGGACTTCAAGAACACCGTGGTGATCATGACGTCCAACCTCGGCTCGCAGAAGATCCAGTCGCTGGACGAATCCGATCCGGCGGTGGTGAAGCTGGCCGTGATGGCCGAGGTGCGCGGACATTTCCGCCCCGAGTTCATCAACCGTATCGACGAGATCGTGGTGTTCCACGGCCTGGACGACAAGAACATCGGTGCGATCGCCAAGATCCAGCTCAACATCCTGCGCCAGCGCCTGCAGCGCATGGACATGGATCTCGACGTGACCGAGAACGCCCTGCAGAAGATCGCGGAGGCGGGCTACGATCCGGTGTACGGTGCGCGTCCGCTGAAGCGCGCGGTGCAGCAGCAGATCGAGAATCCGCTGTCGAAGCAGATCCTGGAAGGCCGCTTCGGTCCCAAGGATACGATCCGCGTCGATGCACGGGGCAACGACCTTGTCTTCAGCAAGGCCTGACCTGGCCGCCCGCCTCGCGTTCCTGCGCGAGGCGGAGCGTCTCAAGAACGTGCTGCGCAGCGGTCACACCTCCGGTGGCCGCCGCGAAAGCACGGCCGAGCATAGCTGGCGCCTGTGCCTGATGGCGCTCACCTTTGCCGATGAATTGCCGGACCTCGACATGCTGCGCGTGCTGAAACTCTGCATCGTGCATGACCTTGGCGAGGCGATTCATGGCGATATTCCGGCCATCGAACAGCATGCGCATCCCGGCAAGAGTGCGCAGGAGCGGCTCGACCTGCTCACGTTGACATCCTCTCTCGACGCAGCGCTGCGCGCGGAGATACTTGCTTTATGGGATGAATACGAAGCCGCGTCCACACCCGAGGCGCGCGCCGTGAAAGCCTTTGATAAACTGGAGACCATGCTCCAGCATAACCAGGGCGCCAACCCGCCCGGCTTTGACTATGACTGGAATCTCGGTTACGGTACGCAGTACACGACTGGCCGGCCGCTGTTCGATGCGCTGCGGGCGCTGATCGACGAAGAGACGCGTCAGCACGTCCGCACACGCCAGCAAAAGGAGCCTTCCGCATGACCCCCGTTGACCAATTCCTGTCCGCCTACCGCGCCGCCGTCCTGGCCAAGGACGCCAACGCCTTTGCCGCGCTGTACGACGAAGAAGTGGAAGTGTTCGACATGTGGGGTAGCTGGTCGATGCAGGGCCTGGCCGCCTGGCGCGGCATGGCCGAGGAGTGGTTTTCCTCGCTTGGCGACGAGACCGTAGTGGTCGACGCGCATGAAGTCTCCTGCACCGAAACCGCCGACCTCACGCTCGGCACCGCCATCCTGACCTACACCGCCCGCTCCGCCGCCGGCGAAACCCTGCGCTCGCTCAGCAACCGCATCACCGTCGTCCTGCGCCGCCAGCGCAATGGCTGGTGCGTCATCCACGAACACACCTCCGCCCCGCTCCAGCAGCAAACCGGCAAAGCCATCCTCGCCTACCGCGCCCCATGATCCGCGTGGCGCTCCCGTTTCAACAGCCCCCAAATCGGGGTCAGCTCTGTCATTTGGACAGCTAGCGCTAGCTTTTGATCTTTCTCAATACGCAAAAAGACCTCTTTTTGCGTATTGATATCGCTCAAACTTTTAGCTCGCGTGTCCAAATGACAGAGCTGACCCCGAATTAGCGCTTGTGGAAGAAGGCGGTGGGGGTGGCGCCGAAGGTCTTCTTGAACATGGCGGAGAAGGCGGACTGGCTGGCGTAGCCGAGCTGCTCGGCGACTTGGGACAGGGGCACGCCGCGGGCAATCAGCGGCGCGGCGTGGGCGAGGCGCACTTGCTGGCGCCATTGGCCGAAGCTGAGGCCGAGCTCGCGCTCGAACAGGCGCGCCAGGGTGCGTTCAGAGGCGCCGACCTGGCGCGCCCAGTCTTCCAGCGTCTGTGGCGAGCCGGGCGCGTCGAGCAAGCTTTCGCACAGGGCTTTCAGGCGCTTATCCGAGGGCAGGGGAACGCGGATGGGACGGATGGCGCTGCGCGGCAGTTCGTCCAGGATCAGCTCGGACAGCAGCCGCGACCGCGGCGAAGTATCGCCAACGCCCATCTGCCCCAGCGCCTCGATCGACTCGCGCAGCAGGGGCGACACTTCCACCACTTCCAGATCCTGCGCAAACGGTGCCCGCGCCATCTCCACGCACAGCAGCCGCATGCGCGCCGATTCGAGCACGGTCACGCCATGCACGGTGCCGGCCGCGATCCAGATCGCCCGCAGCGGCGGCACGATCCAGCTGCTGTTGGCGGCGGAAACGCGCAACACGCCATCGAGAGCATAGGTGAACTGGCCCCAGGTATGGGTATGCAAGCCGGTAGCCTCGTCCGTCTCCAGCTGGCGCGACACCACGGTCACGGGCCGCACGCCGCCCGGCGGCTCCTGGCGCGGCGTTATCCCAACGTGGCGGACAAGCGAAGTCGGCATGGCGGAATCTCGATAAATAATGTCCGGCTATCTTAAACCAGACGCGGCCGTGATGCTTAAACTATCCACCATGGATACTCAACACGACAAGGCGCTGCTGCGCCAGGATGCCCGCGTGATCGGCCTGGTCGGTCTCGCCCACGGCACTTCCCACTTCTACCACCTGATCCTGGCCGCGCTGTTCCCGTGGCTGAAACCCGCGTTCAACCTCAGCTATGCCGAGCTGGCGATGCTGATGACGGTGTTCTTCGTCGTTTCCGGCATCGGCCAGGCAATGGCCGGCTTCGTTGTCGACAAGGTGGGCGCGCGCCGCGTGCTGTTCTTCGGCATCGGCATGCTGGGCGTGTCCGCGCTGCTGCTGAGCGCCGCCAACAGCTACGCGACACTGATGCTGGGTGCACTCGTGGCCGGCGTCGGCAACAGCATCTTCCACCCGGCGGACTACACGATCCTGAACCAGCGCGTGTCGAAAGCCCGCCTGGCGCATGGCTTCTCGGTGCACGGTATCAGCGGCAATATCGGCTGGGCCGCCTCGCCGCTGTTCCTGACGGCGATTGCCGCTGCCGGCAGCTGGCGCACCGCGCTGCTGTGCGCCTCCGTGCTGCCCTTTGCCGTGCTGGCCATCCTCTTCGTGCAGCGCGAGGCGATCCGCCCGGACCCGATCGTGAAGCACGCGGAAACGCAGCAGGGCGGCACGCTGGACTTCCTCAAGCTGCCCTCGGTCTGGATGTGCTTTGCCTTCTTCCTGCTGACCGCGCTAGCGCTGGGTGGTATCCAGAGTTTTGCATCGACCGGCCTCGTGAAGCTGTATGGCATGTCGCTGGCACTGGCCACCAGCTCCTACACGGCTTACATGCTGGCCTCCGCCGGCGGGATGCTGCTGGGCGGCTTCCTCGGCGCCGGCGCAAAGAATCACGACCGCACCGTCGCAGCAGCGTTTACCGCGGCGGCCGTGCTGGCGCTGTTGCTTTCGGCCGCCGTGCTCCCCGCCTGGTGCGCCTTCCTGCTGATGGGACTGATCGGCTTCTTCTCCGGTGTGGCGGGACCGTCGCGCGACCTGATGATCCGCGCCGCCGCGCCCAAGAATGCGACGGGACGCGTGTATGGCGTCGTCTATTCCGGCCTGGACAGCGGCCTGGCCCTCGGTCCGCCAATCTTCGGCCTGATGATGGACGCCAACCAGCCATCGTGGGTTTTCATCGGCATCGCCATCTTCCAGTTTATGGCAATTGCCACTGCGGTCGGCGTCGGCGGCAGCACCCGTGCCATGCGTCTGAAAAGTGCTTAGAATCGGAATCATCCAAACACTGATCAGGACTGACCATGACTTTCGCTACCACCGATATCTGCGACGATAATCCCGGCCTTCTCGAGGACGGCCGCCTGGCCGTGCTGCCGCCGGTATTCAAGCACTACGGCCTGCACACGAAATTCTGCGGCCCTGCCGTTACACTGAAAGTTTTTGAAGACAACGTGCTGGTGCGCGCCACGCTGGAAACCCCCGGCAACGGCAGCGTGCTGGTGGTGGACGGCGGCGGCAGCATCCGCCGCGCCCTGGTCGGTGGACAGCTGGCGGTGCTGGCCCAGAACAATGGCTGGGCGGGCATCATCGTCAACGGCTGCGTGCGCGACATCGATGAAATCAACACGTGCAACGTGGGCGTGCGCGCCCTCGGCGCCCATCCCCAGCGCAGCGCGCGCAAAGGGGAGGGCGAGCGCAACCTGCGTGTCGATATCGCCGGCGTGCCGGTGAGCCCCGGCAACTGGATTTATGCGGACAACGATGGCGTGGTTGTCGCGGAACAGCAACTAATCTGAGTCCAATCCCGCTTCCACATAGTGCCCCGCCAGCCGGGGCACTATGTTTTTGGGCCGCCGGCTCGTGCATTTCTCATAATGCGAAATGCCGATCTCACGTTTTGAAAAGTGCACAAAAATAAGCCCGGTCTGTTCTTTCATGCCGAGAAATGGCTTTCCGTATCATGAAAATATGAAGATAAGCCTTTGAATTATAGAAGAATATATTTGCTCATATGTCTTATATAAGACTATTGTTGCAGTGAACAACCCGGCTTATGATGTGTCTAACGGATTTCGTTTTTCATCTCGAGCAAAAAGGAGAACATCATGGCCACTCGCGCAGAACAAGTCGCAGCCCTGCAAAAGGAATGGGATACCAATCCACGCTGGAAAGGCGTCACCCGCAGCTACACGGCGGACGATGTGGTGCGCCTGCGGGGTTCGCTGCAGATCGAGCACACCATCGCCAAGCGTGGCGCCGAGAAGCTGTGGGACCTGCTCAATAACGAGCCTTTCGTCAACGCCCTGGGCGCGCTGACCGGCAACCAGGCCATGCAGCAAGTGAAGGCTGGCCTGAAAGCGATCTACCTGTCCGGCTGGCAGGTGGCGGGCGACGCCAACGTGGCCGGTGAAATGTATCCCGACCAGTCGTTGTATCCGGCCAATTCGGTGCCGCTGGTGGTCAAGCGCATCAACAATACCTTCCAGCGCGCCGACCAGATCCAGTGGTCCGAGGGCAAGGAGGACATCGATTATTTCGCCCCCATCGTGGCTGATGCCGAAGCCGGTTTCGGCGGCGTGCTGAACGCGTTCGAGCTGATGAAGTCCATGATTGAAGCGGGCGCCTCCGGCGTGCACTTCGAGGACCAGCTGGCGTCCGTCAAGAAGTGCGGCCACATGGGCGGCAAGGTGCTGGTGCCGACCCGCGAAGCCGTGGAAAAGCTGACCGCAGCACGTCTGGCGGCCGACGTGATGGGCACGTCGACCCTCGTCATCGCCCGCACCGACGCGGAAGCGGCCGACCTGCTGACCTCGGATATCGACGACAACGACAAGCCCTTCTGCACCGGCGAGCGCACCGTGGAAGGCTTCTACAAAGTGCGCAACGGTCTGGAACAGTCGATTTCGCGCGCCCTGGCGTATGCACCGTACGCCGACCTGGTGTGGTGTGAAACCGGCAAGCCGGACCTGGCTTTCGCCAAGAAATTCGCTGACGCCGTACACGCCAAGTTCCCCGGCAAGATGCTGGCCTATAACTGCTCGCCGTCCTTCAACTGGAAGAAGAACCTGGACGACGCCACCATCGCCAAGTTCCAGAAAGAGCTGGGCGCCATGGGCTACAAGTTCCAGTTCATCACGCTGGCCGGCTTCCACGCACTGAACTATGGCATGTTCAACCTTGCCCACGGCTATGCGCGCCGCCAGATGTCGGCCTTCGTCGAGCTGCAAGAAGCCGAGTTCGCCGCCGCCGACAAGGGCTTCACCGCCGTCAAGCACCAGCGCGAAGTCGGCACCGGCTATTTCGACGCGGTGACCCAGACCATCCAGCAGGGCCAGTCCTCGACCACGGCCCTGCACGGCTCAACCGAAGACGAACAGTTCTTCGACAATAAGAAGAAAGTGGCAGCTTAAGTAGTACCGGCGGGTCGTTGACCCTTTGCACGCCCGGCCTCCTCTGGTGGCCGGGCTTTTTTTATTTGTCGGCCTGGAACCCGCAGCTGTCCGCATGGTCCAAGCCATGCAGTCATCCATGGAGGATAAAATGAATAAACGATTTGCTGCCTTACCGCTGCTGACCGCGCTGTCCTGGCCGCTGGCCGCTTCCGCCGATACCAATGCCTTCGCCCGCCTGGGCAATGTCGGCTACATCCGGACCGATCTCGATCCGAACGACGGCATCACGCCGATGCTGACTTTTTCCAATAGCATCACGCGCGACCCCGTCGCCAACGGTTACTTGAGCGCATTCAGCTTTGAAGGGGGCGACGATTCCAGTTTTCAGATTTATCCGCCGCCTCCCTTCCCTCAGCCCTATGAATTTTCCTACCAGCGCAGCGGGCAAATCGAAGGCAGAATCAGCCTGCTGGGCCGGGAGCAGCCATGGCAGCAATGGATCGAATCGGAGGCGCATATCGTCGCCAGCCCGAACGAAGGCCGGCACCTGACGGCGCAGATCTGGAGCGATGATCTGCATTTCACCGTTACGCCCGGTACGGGCGTCACCTTCTATGCAACGCTGCAATTCCAGGGCAGTATCTCGCCGCTGCGGGGGCACGAGGAGTGGATCGACGCATCCAGCACAATGTATATCTGGGTCGACGGTCCGGACCCCTATGTGCCGCTGGGTTTCAGTTCCGGCTGGCTGGATGCCCGCGTCAGCCCTGGCCGCCAGGCGGATTCTGAAGATGTGCTCGACCTGCTGCATGCATCCTGGCAGAACCGCACCGGCCAGGCGCGGGAAGGCAAGCTGACCATGGACCTCATGCTGGCCACGACCAGC
>DASWYX010000391.1:0-3386 GCA_036404755.1 Pseudoduganella sp. | reverse complement strand
GTACCCGTCTTCAGCTGGGTATTCAGCACATCCCAGTGATCCTGCAGCGAAACGCCCGCCACTACTTCGCAGCCGACCGGTACTTTCGCCTGCATCGCCGCGATCGCCATCGGTGCATGCCATTCCCACGGTGTGGCAATGATCACGCCGTCCAGAGCTTTCGAATCTAGCATGCGCTTGTAAGCCTGCGGGTCGCGGTCTTCGCCGAAAGTGCGCGGACGCGGCTTGCTGGCTTTCTCGGCCTGCGCCAGCGCGCGGCCCAGCATGACGGGATCGATATCGCACAGCGCCGCCACTTCCACATCGTTGCGGCGCAGCAGTTCGCGCAGCAGCACCTGGCCGCGCATGCCGGTGCCGATCATGCCGAGGCGCAGGCGCTCACGGCCCGGCGCGGCCAGTGCGCCCGGCAGCAGCAGGCTGCCCGCCAGGGCGGCGCCGGCAGTGAGGAAGTGTCGTCGATTGAATTGCTTGTCCATCAGTTCTGCCTCAAAAGGGTTTGTCCATTGTAGCGAATCACCAGAACTTGTAGCTGGCCGAGAAGGAGTACACGCGGCCGAACAGGTTCTGGGCGTGGTTGTAGCCCTCCCAGCCATTCGGGTCATAGTACGGCTTCTTGTCCAGCACGTTCTTGATGTTCACGCCCAGGTCCAGGTTCTTTACCGGCTTCCAGCTCAGGCCCAGATTGACCGTGGTATAGGATGGCGTCTTGTCGCACTGGTGAGCCGGCAGCTGCAGGCCCGCGCCCATGCAGTTCTCGGGTGTGTTGTCCGTGTCGTATGGACCGTAAGCCCACTTGGTGCCGCCGGTATAGTTGACGAACACGCTGGTGGTGAAGTTGCGGTAAGCCCAGTCGGCATTGAAGGTGGCGCGCACGCGCGGCGAATCGTAATAGCCGACATAGTTGCCCGAGAAGCCGCTGCCATCCTCATAGTTGTAGGTTTCGCGGCGGCGGATCGTGACGGACGTGCCGGTATTCAGCTTGCCCATGTCGCCTAGCGAGAAGCGGGCGCGCGCATCGATGTCGAAACCATCGACCAGGGTGCGGCCGCGGTTCATGTAGGAGTTGATCAAGCCGCCCAGGTTGCCCACCGAGTACTTCGGAATGCCGGCCGCGCAGGCTGCTGCATTGGCCGGGTTGGAGCACATGGTCGCCACGGCGGCCATATTGCCGCGGTCCGCGTCGGTCAGATCGTTGCGGATGGCCTGCGTGGTGCCGGAGAGCGCGGGGCCATACTTCTCCACCAGCTGGGTGTAGAGCTGGTTGAAGTCCTGGCGCACGATCTCGTCGCGGCGGTACACGAACCAGTAGTCCAGCGACACGCTGACATTGCTGACCGGCTGCAGCACCAGGCCCAGGGTAGAGATCTTGGCCTTTTCCGGCTTCAGTTCCGGATTCGGCGGAGTCAGGCCGCCAACCGTCGTCGAGCAGTTCGAGTTCAGCAGGTTCTTGCCCAGATCGACTTCCGTGGCGGTGACGGACTTCAACAGCAGGCGCGCGATGGCATTGGTTTCGTCGCAGCGCACGGTGTCGCGGATACCGCCCACCTGGGCGAACACGCCGCCGCTGCCCGCTTCGGCCAGGTTCGGCGCGCGGAAGCCTTCCGAGTAGGTCCCGCGCACCATCACATCGGGACGTGCGCGCCATTGCACGCCGATCTTCGGTGCGAAGTTCGCCGAGAAGTGCGGATACTTGTCCACGCGGCCGGCGGCATTCAGTTCCAGCGTTTCGGTGACGGGCACCACGACTTCACCGAACAGTGCGGAGATGGTGCGCTTGCCGTCGAACCAGGAGCCGCCCTGCTGGGTGATCAGGCCATTCGCCGCGTCCGGATTGCCCGGCGTCTCAAAGCTTTCGCGCATGATGTTCGTGCCGAATGCGGCGCGCACTTCACGGTCGCCGATTTTTGCCACCGTGCCTTCGACCTTGGCATCCCAGGTAATCAGCTTGGTCCACGACTGGATGTCGAAAGTCGGATAGGCTTCGCGCAGCAGGGCCGCGTTCTCCTCGCTGATCACGCCGAACTTGTAGGCCGGGTTATCGGAGATGTAGGAGCGGCCGGTGACCGGATCTTTGGTGATCGGGCCAAAGGCCTTTTCGAAGCCCTTGGTGTTGACGTTGATGGTCTGGTACAGCGTGGAGTGGGCGCCCGCCACGCTCAGCGCGGTCTCGAAGTCCCAGCCGCCGAACACGGTGCCGCGCAGGCCGGCCAGCGCGCGGTAGCTGTCGTCCTTGTTGGTTTGGCCGAAGTGGCCGACGGCATCCTGCAGGATGTAGTTCAGGCCTGCGGCGCCACCCATCTTCGCGGCCATGTCCGCATCGAGTTTGCCCTTCAGGTAGACATTGTTCGGGCCCAGGTAAGGGTAGCTGAAGGTATTGAGTTTGGTGCCAGTATTGCGCGAGAACCAGTTGTTCGTCGTGCCGCTGTTGAAAGTGCGCGGACCGTTTTCGCCGCGCAGCTTGATGTGGGTGAAGGCTGCTTCGGCAAAGCCTTCCAGGTTGTCGCCAAAAGTCTTGCGGCCGGCCAGGTAGCCGGTCACGCGGTCGGAAGAGGGGCCGGTATCCAGCGCATACGGCAGATTGTTCCACACGCAGCGCGTGCCCGATGCCTCGGTGATGAAGGTGGTGCAGCCGCTGACGGCACGCTGGGTGCGGGCATTGCCCTTCGCCGGATCGAAGACGAAGAAGGTACCGGGATTCATCACGCCCGGTTCGCTGCCGGTGCCGATGCGGAAGTTGGGAATGAAGTTGGGGTTGTTGACGTAGAAGTATTCCGGGCGCTTGTCGTAGGTGTCGGCCAGCGAAATACGGTCGCGCTTATACACGTTCAGCGAGCCATAGACGTTGTAGCCGTCGCTGGACAGGTCGCCCGTGCCGAACAGCAGGCTGCCCTGGCGCTCGCCGTAGGATTTCACGTCCGGCGAGGTGTCGTACGTGCCCTTGGCTTCCGCGCCCTGGTAGTTCTTCTTGGTGATCACGTTGATCACGCCGGCCACCGCGTCCGAACCATAGACGGCCGATGCGCCGTCGGTCAGCACCTCGATCTTTTCCACCGCGGCGGCAGGGATCGCGTCAATATTGACGAACATGGTCTGGAAACCGGACGGCGCGCCGTAGAAGGACAGTCGGCGGCCGTTCAGCAGCACCAGCGTTCCTTGCGCGCCAAGGCCGCGCAGGTTGGCCTGCGAGGCGCCATCGGAGCCGGTGAACATGGAGCGGAAGTCCTGCTGCGCCGGACGCGCGGCTGGCAGGTTGTCCAGCACCTGGAGCAGCGTGCGTGCGCCCATGTTTTCGATCTGCTTGGAGTCGATCACCTGCACCGGCGAAGCCGTTTCGGCGTTGATGCGCTTCAGGCTGGAGCCGGTGACTTCAACGCGGACCAGCTTCT
>DASWYX010000390.1:0-10992 GCA_036404755.1 Pseudoduganella sp. | reverse complement strand
CACCACCGCCACGCGCCGAGGCCCACGCGTATCCGACTGCAAACCACCCAGCGCCAGCGCAACCCCACCGCCTGCCGCGAGTCCCGCCAATCGACACCCAGGCAAGAATCCTGGCCGCAAACGGCCCAATAACGCACTGGTGGCCCGGCGCCCCCGAACGCCGGGTAGACGCGCGGCGCGCCGAAGACGCCTTCCTCGACTAAGTTTCCATTTTTCCAATCCAGCCGCCCGCCAGCATGGCAAGATGCGCATCATCCAATTACCTGAGGAGAACGAACATGATCAAAGGCCTGCGCACCGCCATCTACCCCTGTCCCGACCTGGAAGCGGGCAAAGCCTGGTACAGCAAGGTATTCCAGAAGGAACCGTACTTCGACCAGCCCTTCTACGTCGGCTTCGAGATCGGCGGCTTCGAGCTGGGATTGCTGCCGGACGGCACGCCCGGCAAGACCGGCACCCAGGTTTACTGGGGCGTCGAGAACATCGCAGAAGAAGTCGAGCGCGTGCTTGCACTGGGAGCAAGTACTCACTCTGAAATCCAGGACGTGGGCGAAGGCATCAAGGTCGCTGAGCTCGCCGACCCGTTCGGCAACGTGCTGGGCCTGATCGAAAACGCCCACTTCGACCCGTCCAAAGTGCGCTAAGCGGGTAGCGGCCGCCGCGGCGGCGCAGGGCGCTTGTGATACCATGCGCCCCTCCCCCACCAACCGGTCCCCACCATGCGCAAGCGCGACAACAAATCCATCCTGATCAAGAGTCCCGACCAGGTCGAATCCGCGCGCGTGGCGGGGCAGCTGGCGGCCGACGTGCTGACGATGATCGGCGAATACGTCAAGCCCGGCGTAAGCACCGAGCAGCTGGACAAGATCTGCTACGACTACATCACCCAGGTGCAAAAGGTCATCCCGGCCAACGTCGGCTATGCGGGCTTCACCAAGACCATCTGCACCTCGGTCAACGAAGTGATCTGCCACGGCATCCCCAGCCCGAAGAAAATCCTGAAGGACGGCGACATCATCAACATCGACGTGGCCGTGATCAAGGATGGCTGGTTCGGCGACACCAGCCGCATGTACTACGTCGGCAATCCCTCGAAAGCCGCGCGCAAGCTGGTGGAAGTGACGTATGACGCGATGTGGGCCGGCATCCGCGCCGTGAAACCGGGCGCCACGCTGGGCGATGTGGGGCACGCCATCCAGTCGCTGGCCGAAGGGGTCGGCTTCAGCGTCGTGCGCGACTACTGCGGACACGGCATCGGCATGGTCTACCACGAAGATTTGCAGGTGCTGCACTACGGCCGTCCCGGCACGGGCATGGTGCTGCAGCCGGGGATGGTGTTCACCATCGAACCGATGATCAACGCCGGCAAGCACCAGACCCGCGCCCTGCCCGACGGCTGGACCGTCGTCACCGCCGACCGGTCGTGGTCGGCGCAGTGGGAGCATATGGTGACGGTGACCGAGACCGGGTTTGATGTGCTGACGCTGGCGCCAGGCGAAAAACCCTAGGCCAAAAACAAGTGGGCTGCCACGATGTGGCAGCCACTGGATTTACGCCTCTGGTTTACTTCAAAGTCAGCTTTAAAGCCGGCTTCTCGCCATAATCCTCATACCGCTCATTGATGCCGCCGACGCAATAAGAGATCTCCTCCAGCAGGTCCGGGGGCATCTTCGCCGAATCGGTAATCACAATCTCCAGCACCTCGTTTCCCTTGAGCCGGAACTTCGTCATATTCTCCTCATCGCGCAGATACGACAGGCAATCCACCCACGCATCGATCGAATTCGAATAAAACTCCGGAAAGCCGAAGGCCTCGCGGCTCTGGGAATGAAAATCGTCGGCGCTGGCGATTGCAGCGCCGTTCAGGGTGGCGGTAGCCATGATTACTTGTCCTTCTTCGGGTCGGTGACGAAGCCGATCTTCGCCAGGCCGTGGGTCTGGGCGGCGGCCATCACCTGCGCCACGACCTCGTAGCGCGTATCCTTGTCGGCGCGCAGCTGCAGCTCCGGCTGCGGCTGGCGGGCGGCGGCGGCGGCCAGGCGCTCGTCGAGCTCCGCGGCCTTCAGCGCCTCATTATTCCAGAACACCGTGCCGGTCGCGTCGATCGACACGCTCAGCGTATCGGGCTGCTGCGGCGACGCGGCCGCCTGCGCCTTCGGCAAATCCAGCTTCACGGCATTGGTGAACATGGGCGCGCTGATGATGAAGATCACCAGCAGGCACAGCATCACATCGACCATCGGCGTGACATTGATGTCCGCCATGGCCTCCTTCTGCCGGTGATGGTTGAAGGCGCCGAAAGCCATCTCACACTCCCGCGCCGTCGCGCGTCAGGTAAGCGTGCAAGTCATGCGCGAAGGCGTCGAGCTCGCTCAAGGTCAGGCGGTTGACGCGGTTGAAGCCGTTATACGCCAGCACGGCGGGCACCGCCACCAGCAGGCCGATGCCGGTCATGATCAGCGCCTCGCCCACCGGGCCGGCCACCTTGTCGATCTGCACCGTGCCGGAGGCCGAGACGGCCGCCAGCGCATGGTAAATGCCCCACACCGTGCCCATCAGCCCGACGAACGGCGCTGTGGACGCGACCGAGGCCAGCAGGGTCAGCCCGCTTTCCAGCCGCGTGGTCGAGACATGGATCGCATCGCGCAGCACGCGCGTCAGCTGCTCGCCGCGGCCCATTTCGCCGGCCAGCGTGGCCCGGCCCACGACGCGTACGCCGGCCGCGCCCGCCTCGGCCAGCGCCGCATAAATGCCTTCCGGATCGCCCGACGTCATCGTTGCCACGCCATCGTTCAGGGTCGGCGCATCCCAAAAGGCTTGCACCACGCTCTTGCTGCGGCGCACGCGCCAGGACGACCAGCCCTTGGCCAGGATGAAGTACCAGCTCAGCAGAGACATCGCCAGCAGCAGGTAGGCGACGGCGTGGCCGACCGCGTCCGTGCGCGCCCAGAAGCTGGCAAAGCTGAAGTGCTCCATCAGCCGTTCAGGCCCAGCACGTCATACATGTCGAACAGGCCGGTCGGCTTGTCCGCCAGGAAGCGCGCCGCGCGCAGCGAGCCGTGGGCATAGGTCACGCGCGACGAAGACTTGTGGCTGATCTCGATGCGCTCGCCGTCGCCGGCAAACAGCACCGTGTGGTCGCCCACGATATCGCCGCCGCGCACGGTGGCAAAGCCGATCGAGGACGGATCGCGCTCGCCGGTGACGCCTTCGCGCGCATACACGGCGCAATCCTTCAGGTCGCGGCCCAGCGCGCCGGCAATCACCTCGCCCATCTTCAGCGCGGTGCCGGACGGCGCATCGACCTTGTGCCGGTGGTGCGCCTCGATGATTTCAATGTCATAGCCCGTGTTCAGGCTCTTGGCCGCGAATTCCAGCAGCTTCAGCGTCACGTTCACGCCCACGCTCATATTCGGCGCGAACACGATGGCCGTCTTCTCGGCCGCCTTGCGGATCGCTTCCTTGCCCGCCTCGTCGAAGCCGGTGGTGCCGATGATCATCTTGATGCCATGCTCGGCGCAGTAGGCCAGGTGCTGCAGCGTGCCTTCCGGACGGGTGAAGTCGATCAGGAATTGCGCATCCTTCAGGCCCGCGGCCAGATCGGCCGACACGGCCACGCCGGCCGGCTGGCCGGTGAAGGCGGCCGCGTCGCTGCCGATATTGTCGCCGCCCGCGCGGTCCAGCGCGCCGGCCAGCCGGCAGTCCGGCGCGGCCTGCACGGCCTCGATCAGCATGCGGCCCATGCGGCCGCCGGCGCCGGCGATTGCGATATTCAGAGTACTCATTGTTGTCCTTATTTTGCGGTGCCCGTGTCCTGGCCGGACGGCAGCGGCGCGCGCTGCGGCTGGCCCTGCGCCTCGGCGGCGGCCTTCTCGGCCTTCTGGAAGGCCTTGATCGGGCCGGCGATGCGGGCAATGTATTCCTGTTCGGTCGGCAGGTTGCCGCCTTCGAAGCGCTCCACCTTGCCGTCCTTGTCGAAGTAGACGACCACGGTGCTGGTGGTCAGCTCGCCGTTGCCCTTGGCCAGGCGGAACGGGTAATCCCAGCGGTTGCCGTGGAAGACGTCGGCCATCAGCGGCGTGCCCAGCAGGAATTTGACCTGGTCCTTGGTCATGCCCACCTTCAGCTGCGCCATCATTTCCTGCGACACGAAATTGCCCTGCTGGATGTCCGGACGGTAGGGCGAGAAGAACCACATGAACTTCTGCAGCTGGGTGACGGTGGTGGTCTGGGCGCCCTGGGCCGCGACCACCGGCGCAGTCGGCGCCGCCTGTTTGCTGGCGCAGCCAGCGAGGATCATGGCCGCCAGCAGCGGGGCCGAGCGTTTCATACGGTGCAACAAAGTAGGCGGCAAAGCCGGGGTGACGCGCATAAGTGACCTCAAATCCAATTGAGCAGAAGTGCCAAAACGCTATATCATAAAGCACTCCAGCCACATACGATACCAAACATGAGTAACAGCCCCACCGACCTGAAGGCCTCGGGCCTGAAGGCCACCCTGCCACGCCTGAAGATTCTCGACATTTTCCAGAGCAGTCCGGTACGCCACCTGACGGCGGAAGATGTCTACAAACAGCTGCTGGCCGAGAACATGGACGTGGGCCTGGCCACCGTCTACCGGGTGCTGACCCAGTTCGAGCAGGCCGGCCTGCTCAACCGCAACCACTTTGAAAGCGGCAAGGCGATCTTCGAGCTGAACGAAGGCTCGCACCATGACCACCTGGTGTGCCTGGATTGCGGCCGCGTGGAAGAGTTTGTCGACGAAGAAATCGAGAAGCGCCAGCAAATGATCGCCCAGGAGCGCGGCTTCAAGATCGCCGAACACGCGCTGGCGATGTACGGCAACTGCACCAAGGTCAACTGCCCGCACCGGCATTAACCCCAACCCCGGGTCAGACCCCGCCGCGCCCCAGGGTCAGACCCTCGGGTCTGACCCTGTGTTCGGTTTCAATGCTGGCTCAGCGCATTCGACAGCAGCCGCGACGTAATATCCACAATCGGAATCACCCGCTCATACGCCATGCGGGTCGGCCCAATGACCCCCAGCGTCCCCACGATCTTGCCGTTTGCCGCATACGGCGCGGTCACCACGCTCATCTCATCCATCGGCACCAGGTTCGACTCCCCGCCGATAAAGATCTGCACGCCGGACGCCTTGGACGACACATCCAGCAGCTGCATCAAGCCCGTCTTCTGCTCGAACAGATCGAACATCTGCCGCAGCGACGTCATGTTCGACGACAGATCCGACACCGACAGCAGGTTGCGTTCGCCCGCGATCACCATGTCCTCGGCATTCTCGGCCATGGCCTCGCTGCCCGCCTCCACGGCCGCCTGCATCAGGCGGCCCATGTCGTCGCGCAGCTGGCGCAGTTCGACCTGCAGGCGGTTGCGCACCTCGTCGAACGCCAGTCCCGAATAATGCTGGTTGATGAAATTGGCCGACTGCTGCAGCTGGGCCGGCGTGTAATCGACATCGGTCAGCAGCATGCGGTTCTGCACATCGCCGGACGGCGACACGATCACCAGCAGGATGCGCTTCTCGCCCAGGCGCAGGAACTCGATCTGGTGGAACACCGACTCATGGCGCGGCGTCAGCACCACGCCGGCGAACTGGGTCAGCGAGGACAGCATCTGCGCCGCGTTGGCGATCAGCTTCTGCGGCGGCTGGGCCGAGGCCAGGCGCGTCTCGACGGCGCTCTCGTCGATGTGCTGCACCGTCAACAGCGTATCGACGAAGATGCGGTAGCCGCGCGGGGTCGGAATGCGGCCGGCCGAGGTATGGGGACTGGCCACATAGCCCAGCTCCTCCAGGTCCGCCATGATATTGCGGATGGTGGCCGGCGACAGTTCCAGCCCCGAAATCCGGGACAGGGCGCGCGAGCCGACGGGCTGGCCGTCGGCAATATAGCGCTCGACCAGGGCTTTCAGCAGGGTTTGGGCACGGTTATCGAGTTGCATAGTTCATCATGAAGCGCTGACACACCATCTATTCTGCCAACTGTTCTTCCAGCCACGCAAGAAGTTCATCGAAACTGCGGCAGATCGCATCCGGTTTCACGCCGGCCTCCAGGTGGGCCTCGCTGCCGGTGCGGTTCAGCCACACGGCGCGCAGGCCCGCGCGCTGGGCGCCTTCCACGTCCAGTTTCAAGTCATCGCCGACATAGACCGCGTCCCACGGCGCCACCTGCAGCGCACGGCAGGCCGCCAGGAAAATGCCCGGATCGGGCTTGGCCTTGCCGAAATCGGCCGCCGCCAGCGATACCTTGAAATGGTGGGCGAGACCGATGACTTCAAGGTCCGCATTGCCATTACTGATGGTCCCCAGCACCACCTGGTGTTTCAGTTTCAGCAGGCCCGGCAGCACATCGTCGTAGGGCGTGACGGCGTTCCTTGCAGCAAAAAAGTGCTGCATCGCCCCATCGACCGCGGCCGCATCCTCGCCCGCATGGGCGAACACCGCCTCCAGGCTGGCGCGGCGCAGCTTGCCTAAGTCCACGTGCAGCTCTGGCCGGGCCGCCGCCAGCTCCATGCGGTGCGCGCGCATTTGTTCGATGGAAAACTGGCGCGCCACCAGCGGCGCATGCTCGGCCAGCCAGGCATGCAGGCTCAGCTCGGCCTCCGCAATGACCGGCGCAATCGGCCACAGCGTATCGTCCAGGTCAAAAAGTATCGCTTTCGGCTTCATTTGCCCATTGTCGCACACTTAAATTCGGGGTCAGCTCTGTCATTCGGACACGGCCTCAGCCGCCAGTCCGGCCGCATGGTAGATTAGCGCCTGCTTTTATTGCACCGGAGATAACGCAATGCCCCACCTGTCCCGCGCCGCCGCCGTGCTGGCATCCGCCCTGCTCGCCGGCTGCGCCACGCCGCCCGCGGCGCCGCCGTCGCCCCCACCGCCGTCGCCGCTGTCGGCCTATATTGTGCTGGGCGAACAGGCTGCGCCCGTAGCGCGCGTGCTGACGCAAGCGTCCTCCTGCCCCGCCCTGCTGGTGGACGGCCGCGAGCAGGCCATGCGCGTGCGCGCGCCGGCCGGGACCGTGCCCCAGCGCCCCACCTCCTCCGCCCCGGCCGACTCCAAGCCCAGCGCCTTCCCCGTGCTGACCTGCGAAGCGCTGCTGCCCGCCGGCGCCCGCAGCGCCAGTGTCGCCGGCCAGCCACTGCCCGTGCCGCGCGCCGAGCCGCGCCGCATCGTCGTCATCGGCGACACCGGCTGCCGCATGAAGAAATCGGACAACCGCTACCAGGCCTGCAACGACCCGCAAGCGACGCCCTTCGCCACCATTGCCGCCGCCGCCGCGCGCTGGCAGCCCGACCTCGTGATCCACGTCGGCGACTACCATTACCGCGAGACGCCCTGCCCCGAAGGCAATGCGGGCTGCGCCGGCTCGCCCTGGGGCTATGGCTGGGACGCCTGGCGCGAAGACTTCTTCCTCCCCGCCGCGCCCCTGCTGGCCGCCGCACCCTGGGTCATGGTGCGCGGCAATCACGAAACCTGCACCCGCGCCGGCCAGGGCTGGTGGCGCTTCCTCGACCCGCGCCCCCTCGTGCCCGGGCGCGACTGCAATGCCGCCGCCAACGATTTGCAGGGCAATTACAGCGATCCCTACGCCGTGCCGCTGGGCGGCGACGCGCAGCTGCTGGTGCTGGACACCGCCGCCACCACCTGGCGCGGCCTGCAGCCCGGCCAGCCCGGCTGGGACCAGTACCGCGCCAATTACCGCCGGCTGGATGAATTGTCGCAGCAGGCGCGCTGGAACCTGGGCCTGAACCACCACCCCATCCTCGGCTTCGGCGCCGACGTCGACAAGCACGGCCAGCGCTACCTGCAACTGGGCGACGCCGGCCTGCAGCAAAGTTTCGGCTCCGTGAATCCGCTGCTGCTGCCGCCCGGCGTGCAGGCGATGCTGTCCGGCCACGTCCACCTGTGGCAGCAGGTCAGCTACCGCAGCGCCCACCCGAGCCAGTTCGTGGCCGGCTTTTCCGGCACCGATGAAGACACCACGCCGCTGCCGGACGACGTCGCGCAAATCCAGCCCGCGCCGGGCGCCGTGATCGACCGCTTCAGCAGCTGGGTCGGCGGTTTCGGCTTCATGACCCTGGAGCGCGGCGCGCAGCCGGGCGAATGGCGGGCCGTCGTCCACGACCGCAACGGCAAGGAAATAAACCACTGCCGGCTGGCCGGACGCGCCTCCCAGTGCGAGCTCGCAAGGGTTCCGTAAAAATTGTTACAAGGTGAAATGGACGCCATGCTTGCCAAATGGACTAAAATAGCTGCCGATTCCGCATGGCGGCCCAGCAATTCGTATTGGAGAGATGAATGAATAGTAAGTACCTGCGTTCCAGCCTGGCGCTGTTGAGCGCTGCCGTTCTGGCTGCCTGCGGCGGCGGTAATGGCAATATCGCGCTGGGCGTCACGGTGTCGGGCCTGTCCAAGGATGGCCTGGTCCTCCAGAACGGCAACGATACCGTCACCGTCAACACCGGCGGCGGCGTCGTGTATTTCCCGACCCTGCTGAGCACCGACCAGAACTTCAACATTACGCTGAAGACCGTGCCGGAAAACGTCCAGTGCACGCTGAACAATGGCTCCGGCCGCATCAACTACTTCACGCAGCTGCAGGCGACCGTGTCCTGCTTCAACACGCCGTATGACCTGGGCGGCACCGCCACCGGCCTGACCTCGGGCGTGCTGGTGCTGGCCAACGGCTCGACCACTGTGTCGCTGCCGGCCGGCACCACCACCTGGAAATTCCCGAGCCAGGTATCGAACGGCGCGCTGTACGGCATCACCGTGCTGAACCAGCCCACCGGCCTGACCTGCACCGTCGCCAACGGCACCGGCACCATGCCGACCGCCAACGTGACCAGTGTGGCCGTGACCTGCCGTCCCGCCGCGTAAGCGCATCAATTTGGAGAACACATGAAAGCAAAGTATGTAGGCATGGCCGCTGCGCTGGCGGCGGCTCTGGTGCTGTCCGCCTGCGGCGGCAAGGCAAGCTTCACCATTTCCGGCACGGTGACCACCTCGGGCGGCACGCCGATCGCCAACAATGGCCTGGTGCTGCAGAACGGCAGCGACACCGTGGCCGTGCCGCTGGGCCAGACCACCTTCAGCTTCCCGAACACCGTTTCCTACGGCACCGAGTACAACGTCACGATCAAGACCCAGCCGGACCACATGACCTGCAGCGTCTCCAACCCGCACGGTTCGGCGGGCCAGACCACCAGCATCTCGGTGCAGGTGCTGTGCGCGCAGAACACCCACTCGGTGGGCGGCACGGTCAGCAACCTGACGGTGGACGGCCTGAGCATCATTAACGGTTCCAGCACGGGCGCCTATGCGATCGCGAAGGGCTCGACCACCTTCACCTTCCCGACCGCCATCCCGGTCGGCACCCCAGCCGGCCTGACCATCTACACCCAGCCGAAGGAAACCGACAGCACCACCGGCGTGACCAAGACCCAGACCTGCACCCTGGTCAACGGCACCGACGTGATGGGCGACGCCGACCGCGCCAACGTCGTGATCACCTGCCAGTGATATTCACTCGAGGAATGACGGGAATTTCAAAAATAAATTGGATAGATATGCGGCGCCGCATCATACTCAATCCCGTCTCCTCCACTTCTTTCTAAGAAATGGATTCAGCCCACCCTCCGGTGGGCTTTTTTTTATCGGTTTTAATTGGCGGCCAGGTTAGCGAGGGCGATGTAGGCTTCGACGGGCACGGCTTCGGGGCGGTCGCCAGGGTTGATGCCGGCTTCGACCAACTGCGCTTCGGTGAACATGCCGGCCACGCAGTTGCGGATCACCTTGCGGCGCTGCGAGAAGGCTTTCGCGACCACGGCTTCCAGGCGCGCCGGATCGACCGGCAGCGGATTGTCGATCGGGATCATGCGCACGATGGCCGAATCCACTTTTGGCGGCGGGTCGAAGGCGTCCGGCGGCACCACGAACAGCAGCGCCATGCGGTAGCGCCACTGCAGCATCACGGACAGGCGCCCGTATGCCTTGCTGCCCGGCTCGGCCACCATGCGCTCGACCACTTCCTTTTGCAGCATGAAGTGCTGGTCCTGCACCTTGTCCGCAAACTCCGCCAGATGGAACAGCAGCGGCGACGAGATGTTATACGGCAGATTGCCCACCACGCGCAGTTTGCGCCCTTCCGGCACGGGGATCGAACCGAAATCGAACTTCAGCGCATCGCCCGCATGGATGCTCAGGCGCTCGCGCGGATAACGCTTTTCCAGGCGCGCCACCAGGTCGCGGTCCAGTTCCACCACGTGCATATGCGGCAGCGATTGCAGCAGCAGGTCCGTCATCGCGGCCAGGCCGGGACCGATTTCGACCATCGTGTCGCCGTCGCGCGGGCCGATGGAATCGATGATGTCGCCGAGGACGCGGTCGTCCTGCAGGAAGTTCTGGCCGAAGCGTTTGCGGGCTATGTGTTTCATGTGTTCTCTTATTGTTGGGACTTGCGGCTGGCTTCGGCCATGCGCAGCGCGGTGGCGATGGCTTCTTCCATGCTGTCGTAGTCGGCCAGGCCCAGGCCACGCGCAGCCAGGTCCAGCGCCGTGCCGTGGTCGACCGACGTGCGGATCAGCGGCAGGCCGAGCGTGATGTTGACGCCGCGCCCGAACGTGGCGTGCTTCAGCACGGGCAGGCCCTGGTCGTGGTACATGGCCAGCACGCAATCGGCGTCCTGCAGGTATTTGGGCTGGAACAGCGTGTCGGCCGGATACGGGCCGCGGGCGTCGATGCCGCGCGCGCGGGCCGCTTCCAGCGCGGGCGTGATGGTATCGATTTCCTCGCGCCCCAGGTAGCCGATTTCGCCCGCGTGCGGATTCAGGCCCGTGACGAGGATGCGCGGCGCGGCGATGCCGAATTTCGTGCGCAGGTCGTGGTCGATGATGTCCAGCGTGCGGCCGATGCCGCCGATCGTCAGCGCGGCCGGCACATCTTTCAATGGCAGGTGCGTCGTCGCCAGT
>DASWYX010000389.1:0-4724 GCA_036404755.1 Pseudoduganella sp. | reverse complement strand
CGGGAAAGCCGCGCCGCCGCGCCCGCGCAGGCCGGACGCGGTGACAGCAGCCACGATGGCGGCCGACTCCATGCCGAGCGCGTTGCGCAAGCCCTTGTAACCGTCCATCGCTTCGTAGTCGGCCAGCGACAGCGGATCGGTGATGCCGGCGCGCGCAAACGTCAGGCGCTGCTGCTTCGCCAGATAGGGGATCTGCTCCACCAGGCCCAGTGCAAGCGGGTGGCCATCCTGGCCCAGGTGGAAGCCGGCTTCGAACAGGCCGGGCACGTCCGCCACATCGACCGGGCCGTAACCCACGCGGCCGGCCGCGGTGGCTACTTCCACCAGCGGCTCCAGGTACAGCAGGCCGCGCGTGCCGTTGCGCACCAGTTCAACTTCCACGCCGCGCGCACTCGCTTCGGCGACGATGGCGTCCGCCACCATGTCGGCGCCCAGCGCCAGAGCGGCGGAATCGCCGGGTACATAAATGCGGATGCTCATACTTCCTCCCTGGCGCGCGCCAGCAGCGCGTCGAATCGTTGCGGGGTGACGCGTGCGTGCAGCTGGCCGTCTATCATCACGGCCGGCGCCGTGGCGCACTGGCCCAGGCAGTACACTGGCTCCAGCGTCACGTCGCCGTGCGAGCCGCAGCTGTGGCCCTCGCCGTGAGCGTGCAGCTTGCAGCCGGTAGCGCGTTCAGCGTGCGCCGCCAGCGCGTCGCCGCCCATGCTCTGGCAAGCCTCCGCGCGGCAGATCTGCACCACGTGGCGTGCCGGCGCCTCGGTGCGGAAGTAGTGATAAAACGTGATCACGCCATGGACTTCGGCGCGCGACAGGTTGAAGGCCGCGGCAATGTCGGCTACGGCGTCGGCCGGGATATGACCGGTGGCGTCCTGGATCGCGTGCAGCGCCGGAAGGAGCTGGTCTTGCGTACCGCCGCATTCGGCGAGGATGGATTGGTGTGGCTGCATGCTGTCTCCGTATATGTTTTACCGAACATATCTTGTGCTTATAATGCTGGCTACAGATGCAGGCTAACACGGTAAAATTGGCAATTCAATATGAAAGAATTTGCATATGCTCAAAGTTGAGATCCAGCCCGACTGGGTACTGCGTCAACCCGATGGAGACGCGACTCCGCTGCCCGCGCTGCTCGCCCTGCTGACGGCCGTGCGCGACCTGGGCAGCATCAGCCAGGCCGCGACCAACTGCGGCCTGTCCTACCGCCATGCGTGGGGCATGCTGCGCGACTTTGAGGCGCACTTCGGCGCGGAACTGGTGAGCAAGGTGCGGGGGCACGGCACGGCCCTGTCGCCATTGGCGGAAAAACTGATCTGGGCCGACAAGCGTATCCGTGCCCGCCTCTCGCCCATGCTGGACAGCCTGGCCTCCGAACTGCAACAGGAACTGGCCAGCGTGATGCCTGATCCGGCGCCGGCGTTGCGCCTGACCGCGTCGCACGGCTTCGCGGTGGCGGCATTGATCTCGCAACTGGAACAGCATGGCACGGTGGTCGATTTGCAGTACCGCAGCAGCACGGAAGCGCTGGCAGCTTTGGGACGCGGCGAATGCCATCTCGCCGGTTTCCATTTGCCGGTTGGCCCGTTCGAGCGCGCGGCGGCGTCCAAGTACCTGTCCTGGCTCGATCCCGAAAAACACATGCTGATCCACTTGGCGTTCCGTACGCAGGGCTTGTTTGCCGCCAAGGGCAATCCCAAGGACATCCGCACCCTCGCCGATCTGGCCCGTGACGACGTGCGCTTCGTGAACCGCCAGCGCGGCTCGGGCACGCGCCTGCTGCTGGAACTCTTACTTGCTGCCGAAGGCATTGGTCAGGATACGATTAACGGCTACGAAAGCGCCGAGTTCACGCACGCCGCCGTGGCGGCCTATGTCGCCAGCGGCATGGCCGACGCCAGCTTCGGCGTCGAAACCGCCGCGCGCCGCTTCGACCTGGACTTCGTGCCGGTGATCCGCGAGCAGTACTTCTTCGCCTGCGCCCGCAACGCGCTCGCGCTGCCGGTGGTCGCCGCCACGCTGGCCGTGATGTCCAGCGATGCCTTCAAGGCGCAGCTATCCACGCTGCCCGGCTACGATGGCGCACAGTGCGGCAGTATCGTGCAGGTGGCGTCGCTGCTTTAACGACACGCATCGTTAGCTCGCGACGGCATGGTGTGTGCTCGCGTGGCCGGCAGGCACGCCGTCGTGTGACCGCTGCCGGCAAGCGTTCCTGTCCGGCAAACGTATTAGCCGTGCACGTTAGCGGATTCATGAGAAACGACGCCAACTCGGAGATACAATCGGACTAGCGGCAGCGTCTGCGAACGCTTCGTGCTATGCTAATTTCCCAACAGATCCAAGGAGGTCATATGCCAGCATCCCATGACACCTACACTCGCCAGCAAGGCCAGAAACGGACCTACGAGGTCGAGTACACTCCCCTTCGATACAAGATTTCGCTGGACGGCAAAGTCCTGAAAGATATCGAACTCCCCCTGACCAGCGGCGTCCGCATCGGCCCCGATGCCGCCTGGGTTCACGCCGTGAAGGACATCGAGCTCCTGCGCGGTATGCAGGAAACCTGAGCTCACCTACCGCACTATCCCCAGCCTTCCGCTTGCGGCGGGCTGGGCGCCGGATAATGTTGGATCAAATTGGAAAAATCAGACACGTCGTGGTTGCCGTGGCATACAGTTTGCCGTTGGCATCTGTGATGCGTCCCTCGGCAATTGCAATCTGGCGGCCTGCCTGGATCACTTTCCCTTCGGCTCGCACCGGCCCGGTCTTTTCGCTCATCGCACGCACGTAGTTAATCTTGAGCTCCAGCGTCGTGTAGCCCATGCCCGAGGGCAGCGTGCTGTGCACCGCGCACCCAACCGCCGAATCGAGCAGCGTGGCCGCATAGCCACCGTGTACGGACCCGCTCGGATTGTAATGCTGTGCACCCGGCGTGCCCTGGAACACGATGCGGCCGTTCTCCACTTCGATCAGTACGAACCCCATCAGGTTCCCGATCGGCGCACGCGGGAGGCCTCCGTTGCCCATCTTCTGCAAGAACTCCAGTCCCGTATTGCTGCGCAGGTCTTCACGGTCTGCGACGCCCACCGGCGCCAGGCGTTCGCGCACGGCAGCTTCTTCAGTCAGCCAGTTTTCGAGTTTTTCGGTAGCTCCCATCGTGCCTCTCCGCTCAGGTTGATTTAATTCATTAATGAAGTATCGCCGGATCGAATGAGATTGTCAAGACGGCGGCGCTTGCAGGTTCCTGCCTTTTGACGGCGGTACCGGCCTGGCGCGGGTGCAGCGCGAGGCGGCGCTCGGGAGGAGCGGGCATTTGCGCGCGCATGGGACGGCCACGTTTAGCTGGAAACCGAAACCCGGGGTCAGACCCAGCTTTTGGGTTCTACATGAGAATCGTCGCGGACCACTTCGCGTGCCGCGATGAAGGCGATCTTGCGCTTGCCCAGATCACGCGCCACGTGCCGCGCAAGGAGCCGAGCCGCAAAGCAAAAGGCCCGCGATGAATCGCAGGCCTTTTTGAGTTCTGGTAGCTATTGCGCTATTTACTGAACATCCAACAGCTCAACATCAAAGATCAGGTTCGCGTTCGGCGGAATCGGGCCGATTCCGTTGGAGCCGTAGCCCATCTCCGCCGGGACAATGATCGTGCGCTTTCCGCCGACCTTCATGCCCTGCACGCCCACGTCCCAGCCCTTGATGACCTGGCCGCCGTCGACCCTGAAGCTGAACGGCGAGCGCCCCACGGACGAATCAAACTTGGCGCCATGCTGCGATTCAGCTTTTGGCTCATACAGCCAGCCCGTGTAATTGACGACGGCGGTAGAGCCAGCAGTAGCCTCCTTGCCGGTGCCGACTACGGTATCAATCTTTTGCAGGGAAATCGCCGAACCCGCCTCGGACGAAGTTGGAGCCGGCGGCTCGGCGCGCTTGCAAGCGGACATGGTAAAGGCCAGCGTCAAAGCAAGGGCGGAGTACGAAAGCAGCTTTTTCAATGAATATCTCGCACAAGTGGGTGATTGCAAATGCCGCAGCAGCAAACAGCGCGCTGGCGGTGCGCTAACAAAAAAGGCCTGTGAGAAAACCTCACAAGCCTTTTGAATTCTGGTGGGAAGTGCAAGTTTCGAACTTGCGACCCCTGCAGTGTGAATGGCGAAAAACGAAACTTTGGTGGACATCAGGAGACCAGTTTTCATAGTGTGGGCCCTACTTTCGTGTCTTTCGTTGCCTCCCCAAATCCACCCCGGTTTTTCATACTTTTTTCATACTCAATTTGCGAAAAACTTTCGTTTTCATATTGGCGCGGCGCACCAAAAAAACGAAAGTCTCAGAGCGTCCTGCTGCTAGTCCCTCCCCTCGGTCGATTCTATACCCAATGATCGTCCGTTTTCGCCTGCGGATTCAACCGGTCGACGCAACACTAAAAGCTGCTTTGGCATGAGGAGTGTTGCGATGAAGAACAGACCTCGAATCCATTACACAGAAGAGCAGACAGCATTGATGTGGGAACGCTGGCGTAAAGACGAATCTCTGCAGCATATCGCTCAACTGTTCGATCGAAATCACTCGTCAATTCAGAGAATTCTTGCTGAGACGGGCGGAATAAGTCCAACTCAGCGCTGTCGCTCCAGGTTGGCACTGACGTTATGCGAACGAGAAGAAATCTCGCGCTCTTTGGTAGTTGGGGCCTCGCTTCGTTCAATCGCATCAAAGGAAAAGAGCGCGCGCTG
>DASWYX010000388.1:0-3232 GCA_036404755.1 Pseudoduganella sp. | reverse complement strand
ACAGCCGCGCCCCCGCCTGTGACCGCGGTCGCCGCTGCCGTCCCGCCCGCGCACCCCGCCGCCCAGAGCGCGCCGCTTGCCGTCCTACCGACGCCTGCCGCAGCGTCCGCCGCGTCCGAGTCGGCGTGGGACGACGCCTCAGTCGCACCTGCGCCAGCTGCGCAGCCGTCCGCAGCGCAACCTCGCGCTGCGACCGCACAGCCGCTGTCAGCCTCCGCACAGCCGCCAGCGGCCGCCGCGCAGGCGTCTGCTGCTGCGCAGGAATCAGCTTGGGACGAGAGCTCGGCCGCGCAGTCCCCTGCTGCACGCCAGCCTTCGGTAGCGCGCACGGCGACGCAGGAATCGGATTGGGATGACGCGCCACCGGTCGCGCCACGACCGCAAGCGCAGTCGCAAGCGCAGCCGCAGCCGCACGCGCAGCCGCGCGGTAGTGCGGGGTTGGGGGCTGCGCCGCAGCCGCCGGAGGCGGATGATGCGTGGTTCGACGACGCGCCTGCGCGTGTCGCCCCAGCGCGTCGACCGGCATCGAGCGGCCCGGTAACGGATGAAGAAATCGCGGCAATGGACTGGCCAACCCTGCAAGCCGCAGTAAAGGCGTGCACGCGCTGCGGCCTGTGCGAAACGAGGGAAGCCGCCGTCACGGGCAGAGGCGACGAGCAGGCCAGCTGGCTGGTGCTGGACAACGCGCCAAACGCCGACGATGAGGAATACGCCGAGCCGATCACCGCCAAACCCGGCAAGCTTCTCGACAATATGCTGCGCGCCGTCGACCAGAGCACCGCCAGCGGCGCCTACGTGACCACGCTGGTGAAATGCCGTCCGGCCAACGACCGCGCGCCAACGCAGGAAGAGCTGCAAGCCTGCCGTCCCTACCTGCAGCGCGAGCTGCAGCTCACGCAAGCGAAAGTGATCGTGGCGCTGGGACACGCAAGCGGCAAGGGCCTGCTGGGCGCCGCCGCGCGCGGCCGCATCATGATGCATGGCGAAACGCCGGTGGTGGCCACCTACCACCCGGCCGACCTGCTCAAGCGTCCGGAAGAAAAGGCCAAGGCCTGGGCCGACCTGTGCCTGGCCAAGTCCGCCCATGCCGGACGCCGCTAAGCCAGCATCGACCACCTACCAGGCGCGCTTCCGGCGCACATGGGGCCACCTGACGCGCCCCCATGTGCGTGCACTGGCCTGGCTCCTCGATTCGCCGGACCTGCTGGACCGTCAAAGTCCGTACTGGCAAAACCAGATCGCAACGCTGGGCCCCATCACGCCGCAGGTCGCGAACTGGCTGGCCGACCTGGACGCCGACCCGTCGCCAATCGAGCTGGCGCTGGGCAACCGTTTCTACTCGCGGCTGGGCCTTTACGCCGAAAAGCTGATGGCCTTCTATTTTGCCCACCAGGGCGTGCTGGCCGCTCACGGCCTGCAGGTACGGGCTGCGCGCAATGAGACCGTCGGCGAGTTCGACTTCCTCCTGCGCGAGGATGGCCTGATGCGGCACATCGAATTCGCGACCAAGTTCTACCTGCTGGACGGTCCGCCCGATCCCGGCAAGTTCAACCACCTCGTCGGCCCCAATCTCGCCGACACGCTGGGCCTGAAGATGCGCAAGATCTTTGAACACCAGCTGCAGCTGGCGCAGCATCCGGCCGCGCTGGCCTTGTTGTCCGAGCCGGTTGCGCTGGCGCAGGCCCTGGTCAAGGGCTGGCTGTTCTACGAGGAGGGCAGGGAGTGGCCGATCGAAGGCGTGTCGCCGGACCATTGCCGGGGACATTGGCGGACCCTGTCCGCACAGGCAACGGCGATAGGCGAGCAGTTCGTGGTGATGCCGCGGCTGCAGTGGCTGGCGCCGCTCAAGATAGCCGCCGCCCGGCCCGCGCCGGATGCCACGCAGCTGCCGCCAACGCCCGCGCCACTGTCGCGCGATGCGCTGCTGCAAACGCTGGCGGAAAAGTTCGCGGCCGACACGTCGCCGGTGATGGTCGCGACGGTGGAGGAAGAGGGCGGCTGGCTGGTTGAAGTGGAGCGCGGTTTCGTCGTCCCCGATGACTGGCGAACCCGCGCGCGAGTGCGCCGCGAAAGTGGCGCGTTGCCCGGGTAACGCCGGCCCGCCGCATTGCTGGCCCGAAGGGCTGTAGGGCGGATCATTGATCCGCCGTGCGTGCGCTGTGTTAGTGCTTGTGCTCGCCGATCAAGGCCAGCGAATCATGCTCCCGCTGATTCGCCGCATGAATCCGCATAATCATCAGCATGGTCCCGGCCACGAACACGCCGAACAGCACGATGATGGCGTTGAGATCCAGGTGCAGGCGCAGCATCAGCGAGTACATCGCCAGCATCGTCAGGATCGACAGGTTCTCATTAAAGTTCTGCACCGCAATCGAATGCCCGGCGCTCATCAGAACGTGTCCACGGTGCTGCAGCAGGGCGTTCATCGGCACCACAAAGAAGCCGGACAGCACGCCGATCAGGATCAGCAGCGGATAAGCGAGATAAACGCTGTCCACCAGCACCATGCCCATCACGATCACGCCCATCGCGATGCCGAGCGGGATCACGGTCAGCGACTTGCGCAGGGTGATGAAGCGGGCCGACAGCGCTGCGCCCAGCGCCACGCCGATCGCCACCATGCCGACCGTGCTAGTGGCCCGGTCGAAGGTCATGTTAAGCGACTTCTTTGCCCACTCCAGTACGATCAGTTGCAGCGTGGCGCCAGCGCCCCAGAACAGGGTCGTGACGGCGAGCGAGATCTGGCCCAGCTTGTCCTTCCACAGGATCACGCAGCAGTTGGAAAAGTCGGTGATCAGCTTGAGCGGATTGCGTTCCTGGTGTTCGTACACGCAACCGGTATCGGGAATCTTCAGGTTGAAAATGGCGGCCAGCACATAGGTCGCCCCCACCACGCACAGCGCAATTTCGCTGGTCGTATTAATGCCGGTTTCGATATAAGGCACATCGATGGTCAGCAGGGAAGCGGCGACTTTGCCGCTAACCAGGGCGCCGCCCATCACGGTACCGAGAATAATCGAGGTTACCGTCAGGCCCTCGATCCAGCCATTTGCGGCGACAAGTTTCTCAGGGGGAAGTAATTCGGTCAGGATGCCGTATTTGGCCGGCGAATAAATGGCGGCGCCAAAGCCGACCACGGCATAAGCGGCCAGCGGATGCACATGCCAGAAAATCAGCGCGCAGCCCAGAATCTTGATCAGATTAGCGATGAACATCACCCGGCCCTTAGGCA
>DASWYX010000387.1:0-5419 GCA_036404755.1 Pseudoduganella sp. | reverse complement strand
GGTGCCCGGCGGCATATCGACGATCAGGTAATCCAGGTCGCGCCAGTTGGTCTGCTCCAGCAGCTGCTGCATGGCCTGGGTGACCATCGGACCGCGCCACACCATCGGCTCGTCCGGATCGATGAGGAAGCCCATCGAAGTCACCTGCACGCCGTGGTTTTCCATTGGCTCCATGGTCTTGCCGTCGTTGGTGACGGGGCGGCCGCTCACGCCCAGCATCATCGGCTGCGAGGGGCCGTAGATGTCGGCGTCCAGCACGCCCACCGACGCGCCTTCGGCGGCCAGCGCCAGCGCCAGGTTGACGGCCGTGGTCGATTTGCCAACACCGCCCTTGCCCGAGGCCACGGCGATGATGTTCTTCACGTTCGGCAGCAGCTTCAGGCCGCGCTGCACGGTGTGGGAAATGATCTTGGTGCTGATGTTCAGCGTGACCTTGCCGCCCAGCGGGGCCAGCGCGGCCAGCACGGCGGCGCGGATACCCTCGATCTGGCTCTTGGCCGGGTAGCCCAGTTCGATGTCCAGCGCGATGTCGCTGCCGTCGACCTTCAGGTTGCGCACGGATTTGGACGTCACATAGTCCTTGCCGGTATTCGGGTCCAGCACCTTGACCAGTGCTGCCTTGACGTCTTCTGCTGTGATGCTCATGTATTTCTCCGTAAGTGATGCCGCAGTCTAGCGCAAAATGGACAGAAATACATCGCAAAACCCCTCCGCCTGCCCGGGAGTCCCTTACGCTGGTAAAATGCCTACTTTTCCAACACCTTAATCGCGCATCAATCATGACTCGCAAGCTGTTTGTCACCACTGCACTGCCATACGCTAACGCTGCCTTCCATATTGGCCACATGATGGAATACATCCAGGCCGACATCTGGGTTCGTTTCCAGCGAATGCAGGCCGAGGGCAATGGCCTGCGCGAAGTGCACTTCGTGGGCGCCGACGATACCCACGGCACGCCGATCATGATCGCTGCTGAAAAGGAAGGCATCACGCCGCAGGAATTCGTGGCCAAGATCGCCGCCGGCCGCGCGCAATACCTGGACGGTTTCCATATCGCCTTTGACAACTGGTATTCGACCGATTCGCCGGAAAACGTCGAACTGTCGCAGGGCATCTACCGCAAGCTGCGCGAGGCGGGCCTGATCCAGACCAAGACCGTGGACCGCTTCTTCGACCCGGTCAAGGGCATGTTCCTGGCCGACCGCAATATCAAGGGCGAATGTCCGAAGTGCGGCGCCAAGGACCAGTATGGCGACAACTGCGAAGTGTGCGGGGCGGCCTACCAGCCGACCGACCTGGTGAACCCGTATTCGGTATTCACCAACGCCACGCCGATCCTGAAGCCTTCGGAGCAGTACTTCTTCAAGCTGTCCGACCCGCGCTGCTTCGAATTCCTGCGCGACTGGCTGAACACCCCGGGCCGCCTGCAGCCGGAAATGGTCAATAAAGTGTCCGAATGGCTGGGCGAAGCGGGCGAGAAGCTGGCCGACTGGGACATATCGCGCGATGCGCCCTACTTCGGCATCCCGATTCCCGATGCGCCGGGCAAGTACTTCTACGTGTGGCTGGACGCGCCGGTCGGCTACCTGGCGTCGCTGAAGAACTACTTCGGCAAGAAAGGCATCGATTACAACGCCTTCCTGCGCGATCCGGGCGCCGAGCAGATTCACTTCATCGGCAAGGACATCGTGTCCTTCCACCTGCTATTCTGGCCTGCGATGCTGAAGTTCGCCGACCATCCGACCATCGAGCGCATGCGCGTAGCGGTGCACGGCCACCTGACGGTGAACAATGAAAAGATGTCCAAGTCGCGCGGCACCGGCATTTCGCCGCTACGCTACCTGAACCTGGGCATGAACCCGGAATGGCTGCGCTACTACATCGCCTTCAAGCTGAACTCCAAGGTGGAAGACCTGGACTTCACCGGCGAAGACTTCGTGGCGCGCGTGAATTCGGACCTGATCGGTAAATATGTGAACATCGCTTCGCGCTGCGCCGGCTTCATCGCCAAGAAGTTCGATGGCAAGCTGGCGACGTCGCTGTCGTCCCCTTCGCAGGAGTGGATCAACAAGGCGCTGCTGTCGGCCGACGGTTCCGAGCGCCAGGCGTCGATCGCCGCGCATTACGAGGCGCGCGAATTCGGCAAGGCCCTGCGCGAAATCATGGAAATCGCCGACGTGGCGAACCGCTTCGTGGACGAGAACAAGCCGTGGGTGCTGGCGAAGGACGAGACCAAGGTCGCCGAGCTGCACGACGTCTGCACCACGGCGCTGATCCTGTTCCGCCAGCTGTCCATCCTGCTGTCGCCGGTGCTGCCGCACGTGGCGGCCAATGTGCGCGGCTTCCTGAACGATGACAGCTTCGTGTGGGCCGATACCGAAGTGGCGTCCGGCGCGGCGTGGAAGCCGATGCTGGGCCGGACGATCGGCGCCTACAGCCACCTGATGACGCGCGTGGACCCGAAGATGATCGAGGATCTGTTCGAGCCCGCGACGCCTGCCGCTCCGGCTGCCGCCCCTGCCGCTGGTGCCGCCGGTGCTGTCGCTGCGCCGGCCGCCGCCGAGGCCTCTGCCTCCGCCGAAGGCATCGAAGAACTGGCGCCCGAGATTTCGATTGACGATTTCGCCAAGATCGACCTGCGCATCGCCAAAATCGTCAACTGCGAACACGTGGAGGGCGCGGGCAAGCTGCTGCGACTGACGCTGGACGTGGGCGAAGGCCGTCACCGCAACGTCTTCTCCGGCATCAAGTCGATGTACAAGCCGGAAGACCTGGTCGGCAAGCTGACCGTGATGGTGGCCAACCTGGCGCCGCGCAAGATGAAGTTCGGCGTGTCCGAAGGAATGGTGCTGGCGGCGTCGGCGGCCGATGAGAAAGCCAATCCGGGCATCTACATCCTGAATCCGTGGCCGGGCGCCGAACCGGGCATGCGTATCCGGTAAAACCATCATGGACCTACTGGTTCGGGAAGCGACTGCGGACGATGCGCAGCTGATTGCCGACCTCACGCGCGCGGCGTGGGCCGGCAAAGTCAGCGTCACTTCCAGTGGACACCGGGAAACCGCCGTCAAGGTCGCGGATCACCTCCGCGACGGCGGCGGTTTTATTTTGCTGGACGGCGACAGGCCGGTCGGCTCCGTGCGCTGGCTGCCGCGGGATGCGGAGCCGGATGTGTGGGAAATCCTGCGCATGGGCGTGCTGCCCGAGTACCGCGGCACCAATTTGTCGCAGCACCTGCTGGAAGCCGTGATCCACCATGCGCTGGCGGCCGGCATCGAGGAACTGCGCCTGGCCGTCCGCAGCGACCAGCCCCAGCTGATCGACTTTTATACCGCCTACGAATTCGAGCTCGCCGCCGAGCTCGAATACTCCCACGCCAATCCCCTCGAACCCGCGCCCCTCGTCATGCGCCGCCTGCTGCGCTAAGTACGGCGCAGACCGTACCAGGCGCAGGCAGCCACGGGCACGCCGAGCGTGACGGCGGAGACAGCGTCCCATAGCCCGTCACCAAGTAGCGCCGAAATCAGGCCGATAGCGGTCGCGGCGCCAAAGGCGATCGGCATGCCCCACATTTTCATATTCACCAAGCTACTCCTTTGTTTTCAAGGCGGCAGACTACGGGTATCGCAAATGCGAATGCTTCTCATTATGCCAATATTACCTGCTGCGCCGCAGTTTGGCCAGGCGGGCGCTACCAGCGTCAGTTCTCCAGGCATTCATCCGTAAGCTGGTCATCGCGGCGGCGGTGCCTGGCTACCCGGCGGTCGACCTGCTGCTCGGCGCGCATCCGGCTTTGGTCGACCAGTAAAAGCGCAGTCTGCAGCGCTTCGCTCATACTCTTCGCGGCCAATTGCATCGCATCGGTTGGCGAAAGCTCCGGCGGCTTGACGCAATTTTTTATCTCGCGCCGCAATTTATCAGCCGGCGACCATTCTTTATCGCCCGGACGGCGAATCCAGAGTTCACGCCAGGCATTGCGGCCTTCGCCAACTGCCGCAGCGACCATTTGATGCGGCTACATAATTCGTCCTCTAAATATCAGTGAGTCGTCCACTATATCTGCATAAAACAGCTGTTCTCCGTAACTCATGCGCAACCGAGTCCCACTGGGCAAAAACACGCATTTCCACTGGTAACCGGTCTGCGGCGATTCCGCTTCCTGCGTCGTCTTAATCCATTGTTTAATGGCCCGCACTATGGCTTCCGAAATACTCAGCGCGCTGCCGGAGGTCCGCAAAAACAGCGCAAGCTCCGAATAGATTGCATATGACATAACCTTTGAGTCGTCCATGATCCCTGTCCTCCTGATCCTTAGAGAATAGGTAGGCCTATTGGTTCCCAACTCAGTCGCCCTTTTTGTCTTTTTTCATATTCTCTTCTTGTCTCTTTTTGTCTCTTTTTGTCTCTTTTTCTGCGCCCCACCAAAAGAGACAAAAAGAGACAGAAAGAGACAAAAAGCGAAGGCCAAAAGAGACAGTTTGGGCGACTGAGTCCGATCGACATAGGACACCATTCCTGCCCGGGCGGGGCGAGGCGGCCCGGCGGACGGACAGACGGCTACGTGCTGGCTTGTGGCGCGATCGCGCTAATAGCTGGCGCGACGAGGGCGGAAGCGACGGGTTTGGGCGGCTTGGGGATGGGCTTCTCGCAAGCAGCGAGGAGCGGCGCGGCGATGGCGAGAGCGAGGATAAGCTTGGGCATGATGGCCTCCAGATGGGGCCATAGTGGCAGATTGCGCCGATCCGCGGCGCACGGCCGAAATGCACGACAGAGCGCGGCCAAGCGCGGCGCAGCAAGGCGCGGCGCGGCCCGGGGCCGGGAGTCGCTGGGCAGAAGATATTAACGGCGGGAAGAAACGATAATGCCGCCCACAATCAGCATAAAGGCCAAGGCATGATAAAGCTGCGGCGCCTCGCCGAGAAACAGTGAGGAAAGCAGCGCCGTAAATAAAGGTGTGAGATTAACGAAAAACGCGCCGATGGCCGGACCTGCCTCCTGGACGCCGGCGCCCCAGCAACGGAACGCAATAATCGCTGGCCCGATGGCGACATAAAACAGCGCCGCAATTAAAGTCCAGCTCCAATGCACGGAAGCCGGCGATAAAGCCCATTCACCAGCCGCAAATAAGCCCGACCAGACCGCACCAAATCCCACCTGCGCGACAAGAAAATTCGCCCAATGCCCGCGAATATCGTCCGGCCCGGAAGTGCGAATTAACAGCCAGCTATATAAAGACCATGCGATGGTCGCCAGGATCATGAATATATCGCCAGCCACCAGGCGTAATTCCATTAAATGCGCGAATTCGCCGCGAGCCAGAACGACCAGTACACCGGCAATCGATAAAACCGCGCCGGTAACCTGGCGCCGCGAAACGCCGACGCCGAAAAATAGCCAGCCGGTCAGCATCATCCACACC
>DASWYX010000386.1:0-2350 GCA_036404755.1 Pseudoduganella sp. | reverse complement strand
TGCGGCAGGAAAGGCCGGAGACTTCGGATCATGGGCAGGTGCTGGTACGCCTGCGGCTGCGGTGAGACGGCGGATCAATGATCCGCCCTACGACGCGTCCCAGGCCCGTCAGGGCTGTAGGGCGGATCATTGATCCGCCATTGCTTGATCGGCCGTGGCCTGGTCCGCCAGGTGGCCCTGGTACAGGTCGCAGCCCAATGAGCGCAACAACTCCAGCTGCTCTGGCTTCTCCACGCCCTCGGCAATCACGGTCATGTGCATGCTGCGCGCCATGGCGATGATGGTGCGGATGGCCATGGCGTCCGTCTCGCCGTGCATGAAGGCCTGGGCGATCTTGAGCTGGTCGATCGGGTAATCCTTCAGCAGCCCCAGGCGCGAATAGCCGGTGCCAAAATCGTCGATCGACAGCCGCACGCCCAGCTTGTGCAGCGCGTCCAGCGTGTCGGCGCCGCGCGCGCCGCTCTGCATGATCATGTCCTCGGTCAGTTCCAGCTCCAGGAAGCGCGCCGGCAGCCCGGACACCGCCAGCGTATCGCGCACGCTCTCCAGCAATCCCTTGTGCAGGAACTGTGCCTTCGACACGTTGACCGACACCACCAGCTCCCTGCCCTCTTCGTGCCAGCAGCGCGCCTGGCGGCAAGCCTCATGCATCACCCAGTTGCCGATGCCGACCATCAGCCCCGCATCCTGCGCCACTTCGATGAAACGCTCGGGCCGCAGCAGGCCAAGCTCCGGATGGCGCCAGCGCAGCAGCGCCTCCATGCCGACCACCTCGCCCGACCTGATGCTGACCGCCGGCTGGAACACCAGCTCGAACTGCTGCTCGGCCAGGGCGCGGCGCAAGCCGTTCTCCATACCCGCCCGTTCCACCACGCGCGCATTCATCTCGCTGCTGAAGAACTGCACCGTGTCGCGCCCGCCCTGCTTGGCGTGATACATGGCGATGTCCGCATGCTTGAGCAGGGTATCGTTGTCCGTGCCGTCCGCCGGATACATGGCGATGCCGATGGACGTGGAAATGTGCAGCACATGCTCGTCCAGCACAAATTCCTGCTCCACCGCCCGCAGCACCGTCTCGGCGACATGGGCGGCGCTGGCCGCGCTGCCGATATTGCTGAGGATAATGATGAATTCATCGCCGCCATGGCGGCTCACCGTATCCTGTTCGCGCACGCTTTTCACTAGCCGCCCCGCGACTTCCTTCAGCAGGCGGTCGCCAACCGAGTGGCCGAGCGTATCGTTGATGAGCTTGAAGCGGTCCAGGTCGAGGAACAAGATGGCCAGTTGCTCGCCGCGGCGGCGCGCGGACGCCAGCGCCAGGTTGAGGCGGTCCAGCAGCAGCACGCGGTTCGGCAGGTCGGTCAGGAAGTCGTGCTCGGCCAGGTGGCGCGTGTGTTCCTCGCTTTTCTTGCGCTCCGTGATATCGGACAGGATGCCCATATAGTTGCTGACCCGTCCCGCGCTGTCGCGGATGGCCGTGATGCTGACCCAGGCCGGGAACAGCGCGCCATCCTTGCGCCGCGCCCAGGTCTCGCCGTGCCAGTGATCAGCTGCATCGATGCGTTTCCACACTTCGCGATAAAAATTTTCATCTTCCAGGCCTGTGCGGAACGCGCTCACCGGCTTGCCCAGCATGTCCTCCACCTCGAAGCCGGTCATGCTGGAATAGGCGTGATTCAGCGCGATCACATGGCGCCCGCGGTCGGCCAGCACGATCGCATCCTGGCTGTTTTCGAATACCTGGGCCGCCAGGTGCAGCGCCTGCTCATGCTTCTTGCGGACGGAAATATCGCGCACCACCGTATAGAACAGTTCCTGATGGTCCACGCCGATCGCCGTCATCAGCACTTCGGCCCAGAACTGGCTGCCCTCGCAATTCACATAGCACCACTCGGCCCGGCTGTTGCCATGTTCGGACGCGCGCTGCACCATCTCGGCCGCGGCCGGGGCGGACGCGTTGCCGTCCGGCTGCTGCAACGGCGAGAAATCTTCCAGGCGCCGCCCGCGCAGGCGTGCGGCGCTGGCGCATTTGAACAGGGTGACGGCGGCCGGATTGGCCTCCTCGATCACGCCGTCGCGCAGCAGCAGCACGGCATCGCTGGTGCGCGCGAACATCTGGTCGAAGTGGCTGCCGACCGAGCGCACGGCCTCGTAGCTCTGCCGGCGCGCAGTCACGTCCACGTCCATGCAGACGACCTGGTCCATCTGGCCGCCATGCGGGACCGGTATCTTCACCGAGTTCAGGCACAGTTCCCGTCCGCCGGTCGTGCGCACCATCCAGTCTCCGGCCGGCCCTACCCGGCCGCTGCGCCAGACTTCCGCCAGCATGCGCTCGTGCTCTTCCTGCCGT
>DASWYX010000385.1:0-4238 GCA_036404755.1 Pseudoduganella sp. | reverse complement strand
ACCGCGACCGACAGGTGGCCGTCCGGGCTGGCGAGCGGCGCGGCGCCGGCCGCCGGCACGGCCGCGCACAACGCCAGCGCTGCCGCAGCGTTAAGGTAGGGGGCGCGCATGGCGGATCAAACCCAGCCGGCGTCGACGATGTACTCCTGTGCGGTGCACATGGCGCTGTCGTCGGCGGCAAGGAAGAGGACCATGGACGCGATATGTTGCGGCATCAGCATGCCCGGCAGGCACTGCATGCGGGCGATTTCCTCCCTGGCCGCGTCGTCCACCCACAGGTCGAGCTGACGCTGGGTCATCACCCAGCCCGGCGTGACGGTATTCACGCGGATGCCGTAGCCGCCCAGGTCGCGCGCCAGGGAACGGGTCAGGCCGATGACGGCGGACTTGCAGGTGGCGTACACCGGATAGCCGGCGCCTTTGGCGTGGAAGGAAATGGAGCTGATGTTGATGATGGAACCAGTGCCCTTCTTCTTCATGCCAGGGATGACGGACTGGCAGGTGAAGAACATCGGGCGCTGGTTGATGGCGATACGCTCATTCCAGTACTCGAGCGTGACTTCCTCGGCGTTGTGGCGCTGGTCGTTGGCTGCATTGTTGACCAGCACATCGAAGTCGCCGATGCCGGCGGCCAGGTCGGCAATGGTCTTTTGCAGCGCGGGGATATCGGTGATGTCGCACTGGCGGAACAGCGGCGCCGGATGGCCGGCCGCCTTGATCTTCTCCACCAGCGCTTCGGAAGGTTCGCGGACGATGTCCACGAACGCCACCTGGGCGCCCTGCTCCGCGAAGGCAGTGACGATCGATTCACCGATGCCGCTGCCGCCGCCCGTCACAAATACCCGCTTGCCACGCAGGCTGCCAAACTTGGCCAATTCAGTCATGCTTTGTCTCCGTACTGTTCTTATCGCTTGTTACGTTGTGACACTGATTACTCTTTGGTCAGCGCGCCATCGCGGCGGCGCCAGATCTGCAGCGGGTTGCCGTCGCGCAGGGCCTCAGGCAGCAAGGCTTGCGGGATGTTCTGGTAGCACACCGGGCGCAGGAAGCGATTGATCGCGGCGGTGCCGACCGAAGTGCTGCGGCCATCGGCCGTGGACGGGAACGGGCCGCCGTGCACCATGGCGGTCGACACTTCCACGCCGGTCGGGAAGCCGTTGGCCAGGATGCGGCCCACTTTGCGCTCCAGCACCGGCAGCAACTGGGCAGCGGCCAGGTAATCGGCTTCGTCCATCTGCAGGGTTGCGGTCAGCTGGCCTTCCAGGTTTTCGATCACCTGGCGCACCTCATCCAGGGACTGGCAGGCGACGATCAGCGACGCCGGGCCGAACACCTCATCCTGCAGCGCGTGCGTCTTCAGGAAGTCCGATGCGCCGGACTGGAACAGCGCCGGAGCGCCCTTGCCTTCTTCCTGGTTCGCCAGGACGACGGTCTTCACGCAGGACTGGCCGGCCAGCTTGGCAACGCCTTCCTGGTAAGCGCCGGCGATGCCCGGGGTCAGCATGGTTGCCGGGCCGGTGCTGGCCAGTGCGGCGGCTGCGTCCGCGGCAAACTTGTTCAGCTCAGGACCTGCCAGGCCAACCACCATGCCCGGATTGGTGCAGAACTGGCCCACGCCCATCGTCAGCGAGGCGGCAAATTGCTGCGCAATGGTTTCGCCGCGGGCCTTCAGGGCGTTCGGCAGCAGGACCACGGGATTGATGGAGCTCATCTCGGCATAGACCGGGATCGGCTGCGGACGTGCAGCAGCAACGGCCATCAGTGCGGTACCGCCGGCGCGCGAGCCGGTGAAGCCGACAGCCTGGATGGCAGGATGCGCCACCAGCGTGGTGCCGATGTGGCGGCCGGTGCCGGTCAGCAGTGCGAACGTGCCCTTCGGCAGGCCGCAGCGCTCAACGGCCTTGGCGACAGCGCGGCCCACCAGTTCGGACGTGCCGGGGTGTGCGGAGTGCGCCTTCAGCACCACCGGGCAGCCGGCGGCAAAGGCGGATGCGGTATCGCCGCCGGCAACCGAGAAGGCCAGCGGGAAGTTCGACGCGGCGAAAACGGCCACGGGACCGACGCCGATCAGGCGCATGCGCAGGTCGGGACGCGGCGGGGTGCGGTCAGGAATCGGGCTGTCCAGGCGGGCGTCGCGCCAGGAGCCTTCACGCAGCAGGTCGGCGAACAGCTTCAGCTGGTTCACGGTGCGGCCACGCTCGCCCTCGATGCGCGCGCGCGGCAGGCCGCTTTCCGCCATGGCGCGCTCGACCAGCTCATCACCAATGGCGAGGATTTCCTCGCCGATGGTATCCAGGAATTTAGCGCGCTCGCCGTCGGAGGTGGCGCGGAAGGTATCGAAAGCGGCGCCGGCCAGTCGGCAGGCTTCGTCGATCTGCGCTTCGCTCACTGCGTTGAACGCCGGTTCCAGGTAGTCACGCTTGCTTGGGTCGAAGGCCTTGACGCTGCTGCCCTCGCCTTTGACGGCTACGCCGCCGATCAGTGCTTCTCCGGTAATCGTCATAGTGCTTTCACTTTCGCATAAGAGGTTTCGAGAACGGCCAGCGGATTGCGCAGCGCTGGTCCGAATGCCGGGGCTTCGATTTCGAAGGTCTCGCCGGGCTGCACGCTGATGCCGTCTGCGAAGCTTAACGTAGCAGTGCCAAAGAAGTGAATATGCACGTCGCCTTTTCGCTTGAACAAATCGTATTTGAAGTGGTGATGCTCAAGATTGGCGATGGTGTGGCTCATGTTCTGTTCACCGCTGACAAAAGCTTTTTCCCAGCGCACCTTGCCGTCGGCGCCGTACACACGGGATACGCCATCGATATGCTGCGGCAGCTCGCCCACCAGCAGGGCCGGGCCCACGCCGCAGGCACGCAGCTTGGAGTGCGCAAGGTAGAGGTAATTCTGGCGTTCGGTCACGTGGTCGGAGAATTCGTTGCCGATGGCGAAACCGAGGCGGTAAGGCTGGCCATCGTCGCCGATGAGGTAGAGGCCCGCGATTTCCGGCTCTTCGCCGCCGTCCAGCGCGAAGTCCGGCATCGCCAGCGCTTCGCCGCTGGCGCGCACGACCGAGCCGTCGCCCTTGTAGAACCATTCGGGCTGTACGCCGGCCGTGCCTTCTGCCGGCTTGCCGCCTTCCACGCCCAGGCGGAACATTTTCATCGAGTCGCTCAGCGCTTCAACGTCGCCGCCGATTTTCTTGTGCATGGCGTCGCGCGTGTCCGCGCTGCCCAGGTGGGTCAGGCCGGTGCCGGTGACGTAGCAGTGGGCAGGGTCTTCATGGTCCAGCGGCGGCAGCCAGGTGACGGAGGCCGGGCTGACGATGGTGCTGCCGGCGCTGGCGTCGGCCAGCGCGGCGAGCGATTTCTTTTCGGCGATGGCGGCTTTGGCCAGCGCGTAGCTGGTCTTGTAGCCTTCGATGACGCGAATGCCCGCCGCTTCCAGCAGGCCTACGGCGCGCTCGCCGGAGGCGTTCTTGAATTGTACGATCAACATTTTGTTGTCTCCTTTTTTTGAAACCTAAAACCAGGGTCAGACCCAAGGGTCTGACCCTGGTACGCGACCGCCGCGAACTGAGGGTCTGACGGGGACGCCGAGTCCCTTGGGTCTGACCCCGGGTTTAGGTTTTAGGTTTTAGTGCGAATGCTTAGGCACAGCCGCCCCCCGCATGCCAACGAGGAAGTCAAAGTCGCACCCCTCATCCGCCTGCAGCACATGATCCACATACAGCTGCGCATAACCCGACTTCGGACGATCGCTCGGCAGGGCCGCACGTGCGGCCAGGCGGCGCTGCAGCTCCTCATCCGACACCTCCAGATCCAGCTTCCCGCCCGCGCAATCGAGCGAGATGACATCACCCTCCTGCACCACGCCCAGCGGGCCGCCGGCCATGGCTTCCGGCGCCACGTGCAGCACCACGGTGCCGTAGGCAGTGCCGCTCATACGCGCATCCGAGATGCGGACCATGTCCTTGATGCCCTTGGCCAGCAGCTTGGGCGGCAGGCCCATATTGCCCACTTCGGCCATGCCCGGATAACCTTTCGGGCCGCAATTCTTCATCACCAGGATGGAGTTCTCATCCACAGCCAGTTCCGGATCGACGATGCGCTTCTTGTAGTCGTCGAAGTCGGCTTCATTGGCGCGCAAGGTCTTCTCGCTGAACGCCCCACCGTCGATGTAGTCGAAGAACATCGTGGGCAGGCGCCGGCGCGCCTGCTCGCGCAGATCCGCGATATTTGCCGTCTTCATCAATC
>DASWYX010000384.1:0-12259 GCA_036404755.1 Pseudoduganella sp. | reverse complement strand
CGCAGCGACAGGCCGGCCGTACCGGCCGAGAAGGAACCGGTGAACTGTTCGTTGTAGCTGTTGCCGCTGTTGGCGGAGATGGTGCGCAGCACGTCCGCGACGTTGGCCAGCGCCTCCGGCCTGTCCACCCTGGCCGCACTGGCAGGCTTCGGCGCCGGCTGGCCCGCCCTGCTGCGCGCGCATCTTGGCGGCGTGGTCGTCTTCTGGCTGGGCTGCATCGTCGTGCTGTGCGGCCGCTCCGTGCTTGGCCTGCTGTGGATAGGCCGCGCCGCGCGCCACGGTGGCGCCGACGCGCACTGGCAGGCGCGCCTGTCGCTGATGGCGCAGCGCTTCGGCATCGAACGCCCCGTGCGGCTGCGCATCGTGAACACGCTGGCCAGCCCGATGACGGCCGGCTGGTGGCGCCCCGTTGTGCTGGTGCCGGGCGCGCTGGTAACGGGCATGCCGCCCGATCTGCTGGAAGCGCTGCTGGCGCATGAACTGGCCCATGTGCGGCGGCACGACTACCTGGTGAACCTGCTGCAGAACGTGATTGAAATCCTGCTGTTCTATCACCCCGTGGTGTGGTGGCTGTCGCGGCGCATCCGCAGCGAACGTGAACTGATTGCCGATGATTTAGCCGCAAACCAGTCGGGCGAACCGCGGCGCCTGGCCCTTGCACTTTCCGAGCTGGAGAAACTCCAGTTTTCCAACCACCACCTGGCGCTTGGCGCCGACGGAGGAGACCTGATGAAGCGCATCAAGCACCTGCTGCAACCGCAACCTGCCGCAAGCAACTGGAAGGCCGTGATCGGCGTACTGGCCCTGGCCGCGGCCTGCGCGGCCAATGTCGCCAACGCGCGCATCGATGCCGGCGCACCACCGCACGCCGCGCCGGCGCCGAAGCACGAGGACCGCGCCATGGTGGACTTCAAGACCTGCTCCAAGCCGGCATGGTCGAAGCCCGACCTCGAGGCCGGCCATACGGGTACGGTCGTCCTGGGCTTCCTCATCTCGGCCGAAGGCGAAGTCCTGCAATCGACAGTCAAGAAATCCAGCGGCTATCCGGGCCTGGACAAGGCTGCGGAAACCGGCATCTCCAAATGCCGCTTCAAGCCGGCCAAGGTGGACGGCAAACCGGTCGAGGCCTGGATGCAGATGATGTACGTCTGGCAGCTGCACGACTGATGCGCGGGTTGCTGACTGCACTAGCCCTGTGCGCCGCGCTTGGCGCGCAGGCCTCGCCCCTGCCCGAGTATCCCTTCGTGACGGCCAGCGGCAAAGCCCAGGTCTGGCTGGCGCCCGACATCGGCGAGCTGCAATTCGACCTCGGCGCGCAAAGTCCCAGCTCGGAGGACGCGGCCGCCGAACTGGAGGCGCTTGCCACCACGGTGTTGGCCGCGCTGGCCGAGCGCGGCATCCCGCAGGCGGACATCGAATGCTTCGACCTGGCGAAGAAAACCACGCAGCTCGCGCGCCCCACCGCCAACGGCATCACGCAAACCTATTCGCTGGCGCGACACTTCCGCGTGCAGGTGCGCGATCTGGCACAGTGGCAGCCGCTGGTGGCGTCGCTGGTGGGGCTCGATCACGTGGAGAACATGAGCGTATCCTTCGACCGCACCGACCGCGACCGCGTCAACACCAGGCTGATGGCCGAAGCGGCGCAGGATGCGCGCGATAACGGCGCGCTGCTGGCCGAATCCTTTGGCCGCAAGCTCGGGCCCGTGCAAGCCATCACGCGCGCGCCGCTCGACAAGCTCGGCGCACCATTCGGGCTGCAGGAATCAGCAGCGCCTGCCGGCATGCGCACGGCGATTCCGGCCGCAGCGGCCAGCGCTGCACGCTACACCGTACCGCTCAACCTGGCGTTCACGCAGTCGGTGCACGCCGTGTTCCGGCTCAAGTAGCCAGCTTGTCCTGCGTCTTCGTGTCGAAGTCGCTGGCGTCGTGGCGCTCGTGGAGCTGGTCGGAGAGCTCGCCGCTGGTGCGGTTGACCTTGCGGCCGCGCGTGACGGCGGGGCGGGCCAGCATGGCGTCGGCCCAGCGCAGCACGTTCCGGTACTCGTGCACCGACAGGAATTCGGCGGCGCCGTAGACCCAGCCCTTCACCAGGCCGCCGAACCATGGGAAGCAGGCGATGTCCGCGATCGAATACTCGTCGCCGCCGATCCAGGTATTGTTGGCCAGGCGCTGGTCCAGCACGTCGAGCAGGCGCTTGGTTTCCATCGCGTAGCGGTTGATCGCATACTCGATCTTCACCGGCGCGAAATGGAAGAAGTGGCCGAAACCGCCGCCGATGAAGGGCGCGCTGCCCATCTGCCAGAACAGCCAGGACAGGCACTCGGTGCGCTTTACCGGATCTTTCGGCAGCAGCGCGCCGAACTTCTCGGCCAGGTACAAGAGGATGGCCCCGGACTCGAACACGCGCACCGGCTCGGCGCCGGAACGGTCCACCAGCGCGGGGATCTTCGAGTTCGGATTGATCTCCACGAAGCCGCTGCCGAATTGTTCGCCATTGATGCGGACCAGCCACGCGTCATACTCGGCGCCCGTGTGGCCCAGGGCCAGCAGCTCCTCCAGCATGATCGTGACCTTCTGGCCGTTCGGCGTGCCGAGGGAATAAAGCTGCAGCGGATGCCTGCCGACCGGCAGCTCCTTCTCATGCGTGGCGCCGGCAATCGGACGGTTGGTGCCGCCGGCCGACTTATCCCATGTCCACACTGGCGGTGGGGTGTAATCGCTCATATGGTGCTCCAAAAATTTTGGAGACGATACTAGCGCATTCCGCCAAAGCGTGCATGCCAGCCTAGCGCCAGCAGTGACAGCAGGCTGAAAGAGGCGCCCGCGTAAAACGTGGCCGCCGCGCCGTAGCGTTCCCACAGCAACCCGGCCAGCACGCTGGCCAGCAGCATGGCGATGCCGCTGGCGAGATTGAAGAAGCCAAAGGCCGTGCCGCGCATATTGTCCGGCGCGGCATCGGCCACCATGCGCGACAGCAGCCCTTGCGTGAGGCCCATGTGGACGCCCCACAGCGCCACGCCGCCCAGCACCAGCATCCAGCCTACGTCCTGCGCCAGCACGAGATCGGAGGCAATCAGCACGGCCAGGCCCAGGGCCAGCATCTTGTGGTGGCTGAAATTGTCGGACAGTTTGCCGAAGGGATAAGCCGTGGACGCGTACACCACGTTCATCGCCACCATCACCAGCGGCGCCATGGCCTGCGACATGCCGGCCTGCTGCGCGCGCAGCACGAGAAAAGCTTCGCTGAAGCGCGCCAGCGTGAACACGGCGCCGAAAACGACCACCATCCAGAAGTCCCGGCCCATGCGGCGCATGGCCTTGCGCGTCAATGGCGGCGAAGGTTTCGGAGCCGAGGCCCCGGCGGGTTCGCGTACGCCCAGCCAGAGCAGCGTGACCGAAGCGATGGCCGGGATCACGGCTACCCAGAACACCGCGCGGAAGTTGTTGGCCCAGGCCAGCATCAACACCACGGCCAGCAGCGGCCCGGCCACGGCGCCTATCGTATCGAGCGACTGGCGCAGCCCGAATGCCGCACCGCGCATGTCCGGCGGCGTGATATCCGTGATCAGCGCATCGCGCGGCGCGCCGCGCATGCCCTTGCCGATGCGGTCAAGCAGGCGCGCCACCAGCACCACGCCGGCCACCGGCGCCACGGCAAACAGGGGCTTGGTGGCGGCGGCCATGCCATAGCCGAATACGGCCAGCATCTTGCGCTTGCCCAGCCTGTCGCTCCACGTACCGGAGAACACCTTGACGATCAGCGCCGTGGACTCGCCCAGCCCCTCGACCAGGCCCACCATGAACACGCTGGCGCCGAGCGGCCCAATCATGAACAAGGGCAGCAGGCTGTGGATCATTTCCGAAGACACGTCCATCAGCATGCTGACCAGGCCCAAGAGCCACACTCCGGACGGTATCTTCGAAGCCATTGCTATGCCCCTTGCCTCATCTGGCGGCGCCAGAACCACCACGACACTACCGCGTTGACCCAATAGGCCGCGTACAGCGCGGACGTCAGGTAAAGGCCGCGGCTTGCGTACAGCGGAACGGAAACGGTATTAACCAATATCCACACCGGCCAGGTTTCGATACGGCGCCCCATCAGCAGCACCTGCGCCACGATGGAAAACATCAGCACCGAGGAATCGATGAAGGGTGCATAGGCATCAGTGTAGTACTTCAGCATGGCGCCGTACGCCACGGTTGCCGCCAGGCCGGCAAGCGCCATCCAGCTCAGCGTGCGCACATGGGCGGACGTGATGTGCAGCGCGTGCCCGTGGTCGCCGCGCAGCCAGCGCAGCCAGCCAATCACGCAGGTCACGACGAAGAACAGTTGCAGGGCCACGTCCGCATAGAGCTGGGTGCCGTAGAAAAGCACCGCAAACATCGAGCAGCCGATGATGCCGAGCCACCAGGAATGGACATTATTGCGTCCGGCGAGGACGATGGAGACAGTCATGACCGCATTGGCGGCCAGTTCGAGGAAGGAAGTCATTCCTCAATTATCCCTGCATTCAGCCGGCAGCAGGTGGGCCGGAATCTGGGCGCTGCCGCACAGCCAGGACAGCTTATGGTCCGCGTCCTGCACCGGCACGAAGGCAATCGGCTTGCTGCGCCACTGGTAGGCGGAAGGATAGACGCGCACCACGCCGCCCGTATCCAGTTGCACCGAGACGACGGCGCGGTCCGGATCATCGAGCGCGTAACCGGCTTCGGAGAGGCTGTCCGGATTGCGGCCATTGATGTAGTAATAGCGCTCCACCGCGGCCGTGGCCTCCTTTCCCACTTCCACGGCGCTGGCAATGCGCCGCAGGTCGCGGTTTTCGCGGTAGGCCGGCAGCAGCCCCGCCCCGGCGATGCCCAGCATGGCCAGCACCACCAGCAGCCCGCCCACGCCGCCCGCAACGCCGGTGCGCGGCACCAGCAGCGCCGTCACGAAGGCCATCGGGTGGCGCGCGGGAACGGCGGGCGGCCGGCCCGCAGCCATCGCGTTCAAGGCGGCCATGCGCTTGACCAGCCAGGGGCTGTCCGACACCAGTTCGTGGAAAGACATCCAGAAACCTGCCGACTCGAGCGACTGTTCCGCATAGCCGGTCACGCTGAGCTGTTGCCGGCGGCGCCCTCCGGCAGCCAGCGCGGCCAGGCCCTGCTCAGCACTGTGCAGGGTGTCGCAGGCCAGGAAGCCGTGGCGGTCGTTGGTATAGGCGCAGGCGCGCGAATAAGCTGCGCCAAGCAGTGGCAGCACGGCCGCCGGCATTAATAAGGCGGCCCAGCGGCGATTGCGCCGTTTGATGTTGCCGATTTCGTGGCCAATATAAAAATTGATGGCCTCAGGCTTATCTTCCAGCGCTTCCACAATAGCACTGTCGAGAATGATAAATCTTCCGGACAGAATACGGATGGCCAGCGCATCCATTCCACTGCGCACATGCACCAGATAAGCGCTGGGATTATCCAGCACGCCAAGCCGCGCGCAGCAGGCGTCGACGCGCGCCCACAAGTCCGGATATTGCTGCTGGCTGATTTTTACGCCGGTACCTTTCAGCCATGCGCCCAGGGCGGAGCAGATAAAACCATGCGCCAATGCCAGAAGCGCCAGGCAAAGCATGCCCGGAACCGGCAAAGTGGCGATCAGCGCGATCCAGAATAATAAGGAAAACCCCATCATCAGGAAAAACAGCATGCGCTCGTTTTTATAAATGAGCTCCATGGCGCGCATTCTAGGATAGTTTATTAAAAAATAAAACACCCATCAATTCGGCATTAATTTATTATTGATTTTATTTTAATCGGGAAGTCATCTGATACCGAACTGAGACGACACTGGACTGTCGCCGCCGGCAGCCGGGCGGGATACTGGCTCCATGTCACCCAGCCCTGGAACCACCGCAATGAGCACCCTGCCCGCCGTCACCCTTCCCATCCCCGCCCTGCCGCAAGGCCGCCGTTTCGAGGCCGCGCTGCCGATGAACGAGGTGTTCCATGTGGGCGATATCATCGTTTCCGACAACGGCCTGTTTTTCGCCACCCTGCGCGAGGATGGCTGTTTTGCCGTCTACCGCGGCATCGATGACAGTGATCCAGAAGCCCTGCTGTGGCAGAGCGCCAGCAAGCCGGCCGAAGGCCCGTTCTTCGCACTGGTGCAAAACGACGGCAATTTCTGCATTTACCAGGGCACGGACCTGGCGCACAACGCGGGCTGGCACTGGGGCAGCCAGATGACGGCCAAGGGCAGCCGCTTCTACGGTGCGCTGCAGGATGACGGCAATTTCTCCGTCCGCAAAGGCACGGGGCCGGACGACAGCTGTGGCCTGATCTGGGCCAGCGGCGCCACCGACCGCGTGGAAAGCATTGTCGAAGTGCTGCACATCGAATACGAAATGGAACAAGCCTGCGTGCTGCGCACCAGCCCCGCCAACCTGTATAGCGAAACCCTGTGCAACTGCAAGAACGAGGAAGAGACGCACCGCGTGCTGGGCGCGATCGCCGTCACCGAAACCACGGCGTGGACCAATGCCCTCAGCGCGCGCTACTGCGCCGACAGCCACTTCCGCGCTCCCGTCCCGGAGATGGATGGCGACGAATGCCGCCTGTCGTCCGAAGCCAAGCGCTATGAACCGAACGGCGCGCAGACCAGCACCCGCAACTGGGGTTTCAACACGCCTGTCGTCGTGTCCCCGCAAACGCTGCTGCGCGCTTCGATCGCCGTGACCTATTCCACCATCGCCGTGCCTTACGTGCTGCTTGGACAGCTGCGCTTCGAATCCGGCGTGCGCGTGGTTGGTCCCGTCAAGGGCGCCTTCCTTGGCACCAATGCGCACAGCCTGGCGACCACCTTTGCACCGCTGGAGCCAAAACCCAACACCACAGGCCTCACTGAGCGCCAAATGCCGCGGGCGGCAGGGGCGTAACCGGTTTGACGTGCTATATTGGTCGGGCCATGAGTCCGGACCAGAACACGCCCTACGCCAGCGAGCCAGAACCATCCGACGGCCGTGTCCTGCTTGATGCCAGTTTGCTAAAAAAACTGCGCAAGGCCCGCGGACTAAGCCAGGAAGCGCTTGCCGAATTGTGCTTTCACCAGCAGCTGTGCGTTTCCATTGCATCCATCAAGCGCGCCGAAACGGGCAAGGTCGTCCTGTACCGCACCGCGCGCCACCTGGCCCAGGTCTATGACGTAACACTGGAATCGCTGCTGGCTTCGGGCGGCCGCGGCGCCATGCCGGCCGACGTGCCGCAGCAGATTGCGGACTTCGCCGCCGCCTACGCCTCCCTGCAGCCCGCACCGCTTGCCGAGGATATCGTCCGCTATGTGGTGATGCTGCATATCGAACTCTCCGAACCGCCCGACCAGAAGCTGCAGCAGGAAATCGGCACCCATGTGCTGCAATTCGGCGGCCGTGTCGAATCCGTTACGGGCTCGCAGCTGTGGGCCGTGTTCGGACTGCCCCAAGCCTACCGCTCCGATGCCGAGCGCGCCGTGCGCTGCGCGCTGGAGCTGAACCGACTGCTGCTGGCCAGTGGCGGCCGCGCGATGGCGATCCGTCTCGCGCGCTGGGAGCACGGGCGGCCCGGGCGCGTTGAAGGCGCGCTGCCGGACCTGCGCCTGCCGGAGGCCGCGGCGCGTCCCATCCGCCTGCCGCTGTACGTTTCCGCCAGCCTGGTGCCGCAGCTGGAAGGCCGGTTCCTGTTCGACACGGGGCCGCGCCGCTTCCCCGGCTATGTCTCCTTCAGCCGCGCCGCCGCCGGCGATGCCGCCGCGCTACCGGCCCTGATCGGGCGCTATTCGGAAACGCGCCAGTTCAAGGCCGTGGTGGAAGCCATGCTGGAAGCGCAAAGCGGCAGCCTGGTCTACCTGCGCGCGATGGCGGGCGTGGGCAAGAGCCGCCTGGCGCAGGAATTCGCCGAGATCGCCCGCCAGGACGGCATGCGCTGCCACGGCTGCGAAGTGGCCGACGCTGGCGCCGACAACTGGCGCGCGCCGCTTGAGCAGCTGGCGCGCAGCCTGTTCGGCATCGGCGCAGCCAGTGCGGACGCTCCCCAGGTCATCGAAGACACCGTCGCCACGCTGCGCCTGCCAGCCGAATCCGCGATGTTTTTCCGCGCACTGTGCGGCGTGCCGCTGGAAACGCCGCAGGCCGCCCTGTACGGCGCCATGAGCCACGAGGTACGCGAGCGCGGGCTGGCGCGGGCGCTGGAAGTGCTGGTGCTGCGCCTGGCCGTCAACGAGCCGCTGCAGATCACGGTGGAGGATGTGCACTGGGGTGAGCCGCACTTCTTCGATGCGCTGGCCGCGCTGCTGTCCGCCACGCGCGAGGCGCCCGTGCTGTGGGTGCTGACTTCGCGCGTCGATGACGATCCGCTGGAAGCGGCGCTGCGTCCGCAGCTTTACGATATGGCGCTGACCGTGTTCGACCTCGGTCCCATGAGCCCGCGCGAAGCCGTGGCGCTGGCGGACCAGTACAGCGAAGTCGATCCCGCTTTCCGCCGCCAGTGCGTGGAGCGTGCCCAGGGCAATCCGCTCTTTCTCACGCAATTGCTGGCCAATCCCGGCGATCTGCTGCCGGACAGCCTGAAACACCTGATCCAGGCCCGCCTGGACACGCTGCCGCAGGAGCACAGCCGCGCGCTGCGCATGGCGTCCGTGCTGGGCAACCGCTTCGAGCTGGCGCAACTGCGCGCCGCGCTGGGCGAGCCGGAATACACACCGCCGGCATCCGGCCGCAACAGCCTGCTGCGTCTTGCCGGCGCGGGGCGCTACGCCTTCGTCCACGACCTGGTGATGCACTGCATTTACGAGTCCATCGACGGCGAACAGCAGCAGCGCATGCACGCCATCGCGGCCGACCTGTTCCGCGAACACGATGCCGTGCAGTGCGCCCAGCACCTCTACCGCGCCAGCGATCCGGGCGCGCTGGACATGATGCTGACGGCAATCCAGGGCAAGCTCTCGCAGCATGAATACGAGGCGGCGCTGGATCTCACGCGCGAATGCAACAAGGCCGATTCCACCAGCTTCTCCAGCTTCCCCCTGGCCCTGCTGCGCGCCCACGCCAGCGCGGGCATGGGGCAGATGGGCAATGCGCGCCAGTATTACCAGCACGCGATGATGCTGGCCGGGCGTCCCGAAGAAAAGATCGACGCGGTGGTCGGCCTGGCGACCACGCTGAATATTCTCGAGGAACTGGAGGAGGAAGAGCGCCTGCTGGACGAGACCGTGCCGCTGGCCATGTCCATCGGCGCCGAGGCCGCGCTGGGCAAGCTGCTTTACCTGAAGGGCAATATCTACTTCCCGCGCGGCGACTACAGCGAATGCCGCCGCTATCACGAAGATGCGGCGCGCTATGCGCAGGCCAGCGAGATGGCGGAAACGCGGGCGCGCGCCCTGAGCGGCGTCGGCGACTCCTATTACGCGCAAGGGCGCATGCGCAAGGCCAATGAGCTGTTCAGCGAATGCTTGTCCATGTGCGAGCAGCACAGCTACCTGCATATCGAAGCGGCCAACCGCTCAGCGCTCGGGTCCACGCGCATCTACCTCGGCGAATCGGATGCGGCGGTGGCGGACGCGCTGGCGTCGGCCGACATTGCGCGCAAAGTAGGCAACCGCCGGGCCGAGACCTTTGCGCGCATGACGGCCGGCTGGGCGCTCGTTTCCAGCGGACAGGCCGATGCGGCGCACGAGCAGGTGGAAACCGGGCTTGAACTGGCGCGTTCACTGGGCAGCGCGCGCTTCGAAACCTTCCTGCGCGAGAGCCAGGCCCGCATCACCTGGCAGCGCGGCGACCACGCTACGGCCCTGCGCCAGATTGTCGCCGTGGCGGAGGATGTGGAGCGGCATAAGCTGCAGAATTTTATCGGTCCCTGGGTGATGGGGACGCTGGCCTTGTTTGCCCGCGATGCAGCGGTGCGCAAGCGGGCCTTGCTCAAGGGTGCATCCTACTTCACGCGCGACTGCCTGGCGCATAATGCCTACCGCTTCTATCTCAATGCGGCGGAGGTTTCGTTGCAGGATGGGGATCTGGTATCGGCGGAGTTTTATGCGGAGCAGCTGGCGGCTTGCGGTTCCGCCGAGCCCTGCACGTGGGTGGAGCATCATGTTAAGCTGATCCGCCAGAGCGCGGCGTGGCTGGCGTCGGCCGATGACGATGTGCGCGTGCGACTTGCCGCGTTGCGCGCGCGTGGCGCGGCGTATGGGTTTGCGCAGGCTGCGCCACTGCTCTACGGTTCGGCGGAGCAATGATCCGCCCTTCAGCCCTGCGGGCCAGGGGAGCCGTCGACTAAGCGTGGGCCGCGGTCATTACGGCGAGGAGGCCGGCGATGTCCGCGCCGTCTTCCTTGCGCAGCACGCACCCTTCCAGCGCGGTGACGGCAAAGCCATGCGCCGCGGCGAGCTTGCGCAGATAAGCCTCCGAATGCGCATACCGGCCTGACGCGCGCAGGGCAAACTCACCGTCCGCCAGGGCCTCGACAGAGAACGCCAGCTGCCCGCCGTGCCGTAGCGCCGCCCTCGCCGCGGTGAAAACGGCCGACAAATCGCCCGCGTACACGAACACGTCCGCCGCCACGATCAGGTCCGCATCTGCCGGCCGCGCGCGCAGGAATGCCGTCATCTCCTCGCAATGCAGCGCATCGTAGATGCCCAGCTCGCGCGCCCGCTCCAGCATGCGCGGCGAGAGGTCCACGCCCTCCAGCCTGCGCGCCAGTGGACGCAGCAGCGCACCGCACAGGCCCGTGCCGCAACCGAGATCCAGCACGTCCCGCACCGGTTCGGCCGTGACCGACTGCAGGGCGCCGCGGCGCAGCGCGTCCGCCAGCAAAGCCGGCGTGCGGTACTGCAGCACTTCGACCAGGTGGCGATCGAAACGTCCCGCATACTGGTCGAACAAGCCTTGCACATAGGCCGCCGGCGAAGACGATGGCGCCTGCTGCGCACCGAGCGCCGCCAGCATATAGCCCACGACCTCAGGATCGGCGCCAAGCGACAGTGCCTGCTCATACGCCGCAATGGCTTCGGGCACGCGCTGCATGACGCGCAACGTATTCGCCAGCCCAAGCTGGGCGCGGGCGTAGCCGCTGCGCACGTCAAGCGCGCGCTGGAAGCTGGCCAGCGCCTCATCGAAATCCTGCGCGCGCAGCAGCAGGCTGCCGCGTGCACACCACGCCTCCGCATAATCGGGACGCAGCTGCAGCGCACGTTCGAAGCCTTCCAGCGCCTGCTCCGCTTCGCCCAGGGCCAGCAGGGAATTCGCCGCACCATGCAACGCTTCCGGATACGCGCGCCGCGCGGACAGCGCTGCGCCGAAATCGTCCAGCGCTTCCTCGTGGCGCCCCAGTTCCTGCAGCGCCGCGCCGCGGTTGCACAGCGCCTCCGCATAATCGGGCTGCACCGACAAGGCAGCGCCGTAACTGTCCAGCGCCTCCTGCACGCGCCCCAGCTTGCGCAAGGCATTGCCGCGATTACTGTGCGCCATCGCGTAGCGCGGCTGCAGCGCCAGCGCCCGTTCGAAACTCGCCAGCGCATCGGCGTGACGGCGCATGTCCTGCAAGGCGACGCCGAGATTGCAGTGCGCGATCGCCTTGCGGTCGTCGATGGCAATCGCCCGCCCGATCAGCGCAAGCGCGCCCTCCGCATCGCCGCGCTGGCGCGCCAGCACGCCGCTCAAATGCAGCGCATCGAAATTGTGCGGGTCGGTCGCCAGCACCTCGTCATACAGGGCCTGCGCGCGAGCGAAATCGCCCTGCTGGTGCAGCGTCACCGCTTGTTGCAATAGAAGTTGCGTGTCATTCATATCGCGTATTACAGCACATCAGTCAAACGCCTGTCATATTCAAAGAGCAGAATGCCGGCTTCTGGTGTTCAGCACCACTACCGGCGCCGGCGGTCGGGAAATATACCGGCACCAGAATCTTTACATTGCGAGTCGCTTCTGAAACACTTAGACGTGTGAAGAAAACTCCCGAAGCGACTCCCATGAGGCATTTGTTGGCGGCACTGCTCTGCGTGCTCGCTGTTCCGTTGCACGCGTGCACGCTGCGCATGGCGCCCGAAGACTGGCCGCCCTACATCTACCGCAGCGGCGGCCATCTCACCGGCATCGATTACGAACTGGCATCCGCCATTTTGCGCCAGGCCGGCTGCAAGTTGAAGGAGGAAAATGAAGTGCCGCCGGCGCGCCGGCAACTGATGTTCCAGCAGGGCCGCATCGACCTGCTGCTCGCGGCCTCCGACACGTCAGAGCGCCGCGGCATCGCGCGC
>DASWYX010000383.1:0-5291 GCA_036404755.1 Pseudoduganella sp. | reverse complement strand
ATACGCGAACAAGCTCAAATAAGGGGGCCGCGGGACCGCAGGCACGGCGGATCAATGATCCGCCCTACGCGCCGTCGCAGGTCTGGCCCGAAGGGCTGTAGGGCGGATCATTGATCCGCCGTGCCTGCGGTCCCGCAGCCCCTCATGTGAGCTTGTTCGCGTATGTTTGCCGGAACTTGGACACTTTTGGCGCCACAACGAAAGCGCAATACCCCTGCAGCGGGTGCTGCGCATAGTAATTCTGGTGATAATCCTCAGCCTTGTAAAAGGTCTGTGCCGGCGACAGTTCGGTAACGATCGGCGCGTCCCACACATGAGCCATCTCGGCCACCACCTGGCGCGCGGTCGCTTCCTGTTCCGGGTTCTGGTAGTAGATGACCGAGCGGTACTGGGTGCCGACGTCATTGCCCTGGCGGTTCAGGGTCGTCGGATCGTGGATGGTAAAGAAGATTTCGAGGATGTCGCGGTAGCTGATCACGGCCGGGTCGTAGACCAGGCGCACCACCTCGGCATGGCCGGTATCGCCGGTGCACACCTGCTCATAGGTCGGATCGGGTTGACTTCCACCGCAGTAGCCGGATTCCACGCTTTTGATGCCGCGCACTTCCAGGTACACCGCCTCGGTGCACCAGAAGCAGCCGCCCCCCAAAATTGCGACTTCGCTCATACTAACCCTCCTGCTATGTCAGTTTCCCTACTGTATCTCAAACCGACCCTGTATGCTTGCACTTTGCCGCCATACTGAAAATCGAGGTCGCTTTCGCCAAGGTTTTAGGAAACGGCTTTTGAGATAATTGTTTCGAATTTATCAGGTCCAGCATGAATACTAGCTCCCCCCGCGCGGAAGTGCGCGAGTTCGACAGTCCCCATTTTCGCCAGGCGCTGTCGCAATTTGCCACCGGTGTAACGGTAATCACCACGCGGCTGGCCGATGGCGGGTTTCGCGGACTGACGGCCAGCTCCTTCAATTCCGTATCGCTGGAGCCGCCGCTGGTCTTGTGGAGCCTGGGCTCGGGAGCGAACAGCCTGCCTATATTCAGCGGCAATTCGCACTACGTGATCAATGTGCTCAGTGCCGAGCAGGCCCATCTGGCGAAGCTCTTTTCCACCCGCACCGAAGATCCTTTCGGCCGCGTGGAATTCGAACTTTCCCGCACGGGCCAGCCTATCCTGAAAGGGTGCACGGCGTGGTTTGAATGCCACAACCGCAGCCGCTATCCGGAGGGCGACCACGTGATTTTCGTGGGCGAGGTCGAGCATTGCGAATTCACGCCGCGCCCGCCGCTGGTATTCCACGGCGGCCGGTTTGTGGCCATCGGCGGCGCGAAAACGGCGGATCAATGATCCGCCCTACGCGCCGCGGGCCCGATGCGTCGTGTTGTCGCGTAGGGCGGATCGTTTTGATCCGCCGTGCGTGACCTGAGATAGAAACTTTATTAACTCAATAGAGAGAGACAATGAGCCAGACCAAAGCCCCCTTCCACTGGGACGATCCGCTGCTGCTGAACAGCCAGCTGACGGACGAAGAGCGCATGGTACGCGACGCTGCCGCCGCCTACTGCCAGGACAAGCTGGCCCCGCGCATCCTGGAAGCCTTCCGTCATGAGCGGATGGATACGTCGATCTTCAAGGAGATGGGCGAACTCGGCCTGCTGGGCCCAACGATTCCTGAACAATACGGCGGCCCGGGCCTGAACTATGTGTCCTACGGCCTGATCGCGCGCGAAGTGGAGCGCGTGGACTCCGGCTACCGCTCGATGATGTCCGTGCAATCGTCGCTGGTCATGGTCCCGATTTATGAATTCGGCACTGAAGAGCAGCGCCGCAAATTCCTGCCCAAGCTGGCCACCGGCGAATGGATTGGCTGCTTCGGCCTGACCGAGCCGAACCACGGCTCCGACCCGGCCTCGATGGTCACCCGCGCCAGGAAAGTGGCGGGCGGCTACTCGCTGACCGGCGCCAAGATGTGGATCACCAATTCCCCGGTCGCGGACGTGTTCGTGGTCTGGGCCAAGGATGACGAGGACGCGATCCGCGGCTTCATCCTGGAAAAAGGCATGAAAGGCTTGTCCGCACCGGCAATTCACGGCAAGTTCGGCCTTCGCGCATCGATCACGGGCGAAATCGTCATGGATGAAGTGTTCTGCCCGGAAGAGAACGCCTTCCCGGACGTGCGCGGCCTGAAGGGTCCGTTCACCTGCCTGAATTCGGCACGCTACGGCATCGCCTGGGGCGCGCTGGGCGCCGCCGAATCCTGCTGGCACACCGCGCGCCAGTACACCATGGACCGCTCCCAGTTCGGCCGTCCGCTGGCCGCCAACCAGCTGGTGCAGAAGAAACTGGCCGATATGCAGACTGAAATCACCCTCGGCCTGCAGGGCTGCCTGCGCCTGGGCCGCATGAAGGATGAAGGCACGGCCGCGGTCGAAATCACGTCCATGATGAAGCGCAATTCCTGCGGCAAGTCGCTGGACATCGCCCGCGTCGCGCGCGACATGCTGGGCGGTAACGGCATCTCCGACGAGTTCGGCGTCATCCGCCACATGGTGAACCTGGAAGTGGTCAACACCTACGAAGGCACGCACGACATCCACGCCCTGATCCTGGGCCGCGCCCAGACGGGCATCCAGGCTTTCCAGTAAGGCTTCCCTGCCGTCGCCGACGCCCGCTGATGGGCTTCGGCGACGCGTTTTCCCGAATCGTCATAGAATTGCGGTCATCATCAAAAGACTGCAATGCCATGAACCGAGTCCTCCCCTTCCTTGCCGCGCTGGCCATCGCCCTGCCGGCAGCCGCCCAATCCACCTCCGCCTGTGCAGGCGGCCTGTGCAGCGCCAGCGGACTGCCGGCGGCAACGCTGGCGGACGCGGCACGTGAACCTGCGCCGCGCGTGTCTGCTACGCCCGCCGCTGAACCCGCCGCCCGCAACGCCTGGGACTTGCACATGCCCTCCCGCGCCGAAGACTATTCCTGCGCCCTCAGCTTCGGCGTTGGCGGCGAACTGGGCAAAGGCGGCTTCCTGGGCGCCCGCGCCCTGGGCCAGACGCGCGTGCTGCGCGACCCGGCCCAGCGCTAAGCTCAGAACTGATAGACGACGCCCACGCTGTAAGTGAGCGGGTCCAGCTTCGAGCTCATGTACTGGCCGGTAGAGAAGGTCGCGGTCGTCTTCAGTTTGGTCTTGAGAACCGCCACATCGGCCGACCAGCGCTCGGCGAATTTCACGTTCACGCCCACCTCGGCAGTGGCTGCCCACTTGGATTTCAGCGAGAACGTGGATGGCGGTCCGCCCGCATCCAGGATAGCCGTCAGGGCGCCCGAACCGGTCTCTTTCTGGAAGTACGCATACGTGATGCCAAGGCCTACGTAAGGACGAATCTTCGCTGCCGGCTCAAAGAAGCGGTACTGCACCAATGCGGTCGGCGGCAGCGCTTCCACGCTGCCAAGTTTGCCGTCGCCGGCAATCGCGCCGTCGCCCACCAGCTCATGCTTGTAGGGCACGCCCAGGTCGATTTCGGCGCTGATGTTATCGGTCAGCATATAGCCGATGTTGACGATCGGGCGGGTATCCGGCAGCACATCGGCGCGGGTATCCGGCAGGACCGGCGCACTGATATTGCCGCCCGAAACCTTCGGTTCGATGCGGTTCGCACCAGCTTTCACATACCAGTCGCCCTTGGCTTGCGCCTGTACACCGCCGGCAGCACCCAGCGCGGCGGCCAGCGCCAGCAGTTTCAGGGCGTGAATCTTACTTTTCATTGTGTTCTCTCCTGTGACGGGTTCGGGGCCTTACAGCCAGCCTTTGATCAGCAATTGCTCGGATACGTACTTGGCAATCAGCTGGTAGTGGAACGGGGTCGGGTGCACCGTGTCCGCAAAACCGTAATGGCTGACGTCTCCCGCGCGCAGGTTGGTGGCATTGCAGGCCAGCGAATTGCCAAGGGGATTCTTGGCGAGATCACAGGCGGTATCTTTCATATTGGTGTAGCCGTAGTTCTCCGGGTGCGCGGCTTCGTCCTGACTGATGAAGAATGCATCGATCACCAGCACCTTGCTTTCGCTGGCGAGCGTTGCCAGCTGGGCGTTGAATGCCTTGGACGCTGCGGTAATCAGTGCGCGGGTGCTGGCGTCGCGCGCCTGGGCCGCCGGCGTGAACGCCAGGTCCGGCAGATTGATCACTGCCACATAATTGGCGCCATTGGCAAGAATCTGGTTCTTCACCAGCGCGGCCATTTCAGCGCCCGCCTTGGCCAAGTCATTCACCAGCTCAGGGCCGTGCGCCGCCAGGTAGTCGTTGCCCGCCTTGGTGCCGGCAGCCGTCGCGTCAGCCTGGGCCTTCGCAACCATCGGGCCATACACAGCCGGCGACGCGGCCGAGGTATTGCCCGCAGCAACGGCGGCAGTCACAGCCGCGCCGACGATGGTCTGGTCGGTGTGGCCAGGACGTGCATTCTCGGTCGCAATCGCCAGGGCGATGGCTTGCGCGGCAGCGGCCGGATTGCTCGTTCCGGCGGCCAGTTGCGACGCCAGGCTCATGGCAAACGCGGTGCCGCCGGCCGTGGTGCCGGCTGCGGTCGCCTTGGCGCCCAGGTCTTCCAGTCCGAACAGGATGTCATTGTTGCCGGACCAGATGAATACGATCTCATCGCCCTTGAACTTGCCGCCGACCGCAGCTAGGTGGTTCTTCACTTGCGTCACGGCCGGGAAGGTCAGAGCGCCCAGCGCGCTGCCCGTCGCCTTGTTGCCTACGCCGATGGGATTGGTAACGCGCGAGCCGCCCTGGGCATAGCCATAGCAGCCCGTGTGCACTTGCTGCGGCACGGAGAAGCCTTTGCTGGCGTCGCCGTCCAGGCCGGTCAGCGCGGCGCAAGGCGCCGGCAGGCCCAGTTGGGCTGCGACGAGATCGGTCCAGTTCTTGCCGGTCAACGCTGGATTGACGGCAGTGTTGTTGCCATTGATATTGAAGGTACCGCCGCCCAGCGCCTTGACCGTTCCGACGGCATAAGTGCCGACATCAGACAGGCTGTCTCCGAACGATACCTGGCTCGAGAATTTGACCTTCGGCGTCTGGTCGCCGGGGCGCGGATCGTTGCCGCCGCAGGCTGCGAGGACAGCCGCTGCCGCCAAGGACAGCGCTAATTTCATGTGACGCATTGTGTCTCCTAGTTAAATATTCTTGTAGCTTGCGAACGGTTGTTCTATTCGCAACCTGAATAATATGCCAGCGCCAATCAGACTTATACAAGGGAAATTTTGTAAAAACGGCAGTATTACCGCCGCTACGTTGCGCATCG
>DASWYX010000382.1:0-2568 GCA_036404755.1 Pseudoduganella sp. | reverse complement strand
TATGCATATGCTTTTTAGTCAATTTATGGCATGCATATACCAAGAAATGCTTGCATTACATGTAACCAGTCGGCGTTCAGTGAAAATCTAGAATGTTTTCACTTAACTTACTCATCAGATCATTGCCGTACGTACAGTGTCAATATGAATCATGCATAGCATTGCGTAAACGCCACACTCGAATGCTGGTGAATTACCCCGGATGTAACTTGCCAACAGACAAGCGATGAGGCCAGAATGGTGCGCATGTATGTACAAGAGGATCCATTGCACATGTCACACCATGAAGAGATCGCGGCGCTCGAAGGCGAAATACTGGGCGCGCTAGGGCGCGGCGACGACCGCCGTGCCGGACAGTTGTGGGAAGCCGTCCTGCAGCGCGCCCCGGACCATCCGAAAGCCTTGCAGGCGCTGGCGCAGCGCGCGTTCCGCGCCGGCGACCTGGTGCAGGCCAGGGCCTTGTACGAACGGCTGGTCGCGGTGGACGGCAGCGATCAGCAGCAATGGATCAACCTGGCGGTGGTTTGCCTTGGCCTGCAGGACGAGGCCGGCGAAGAGCGGGCGATCCGCGGCGCCCTGACGGTGGCACCCAGTGACCTGCTGGGCTTGCTGCTGCGCGGCAGTCTGCTGGAACGCCAGGGCAAGACCCATGCCGCGGCAGCGGCGTATGGCGCCGCGGCCGGCGTGGCGCCGCCGATGGACCAGCTCAAGCCGGAACTGCGTCCGAGCGTGGCGCGCGCCCGTGCCTACAAGGAAGACTACGATGCCCGCTTCAGCGCCTTCCTCGACGGCTATCTGGCGCCGCATTTCAAGCAGGCCGAAGGCGAGGGGTTGAACCGCTTCCGCGACTCGGTCGACATCATGTTCGGCCGCAAGAAGCGCTATGACTCGCAATCGATGCTCTACCATTATCCGGGGCTGGCGCCGCTCAGTTTTTTCGCGCGTTCCGACTTTCCCTGGCTCGACGCTGTGGAGGCCCGCACCGAGGCGATCCGCGCCGAATTCCTGCAGGTGCTGGCCAGCGAGGAGGGCTTCACGCCTTACCTGGAGTATGGCCCGGACCAGCCGCTCCAGCAGTGGGCCGAGCTGAACAACTCGCCGCGCTGGAGCGCCCTGCACCTGTACCGCAACGGCCTGCCGGTACCGGCCAATGCCGGGCGCTGTCCCATCACGATGGCCACGCTGGCGGAGGCGCCGATGCCGGACCAGCCGGGCCGCACGCCGAGCGCCATGTTTTCCCTGCTCAAGCCGCACACCCGGATTCCGCCGCACGTGGGCGTGTCCAACGCGCGCCTGGTGGTCCACCTGCCGCTGATCGTGCCGCCCGGCTGCGGTTTCCGGGTCGGCAACGACACGCGTGCATGGGTGCCGGGCAAGGCCTGGGTGTTCGACGACACGATCGAGCACGAGGCCTGGAACGACAGCGCGGCTTTGCGCGTCGTGCTGATCTTCGATATCTGGCATCCGCACCTGAGCCAAGCCGAGCGGGCGCTGATCACGGCCATGAGCGAGGGCATCAACGCGTTCTCGCAAGGCGAGGGCGGGTTCGGCCTGTAGCTGCAATGAAAAACGGCGAGCCGAAGCTCGCCGTTGCTGTTGCATGGACCTGCCTGCCGTTTAGAACTTGGCAGTCAGGTTCAGGAACATTTTGCGTCCCAGTGCATCGTACATCGACGGGAAGGTGTTGCCGTTACCCGAACCGGTGCCGTACTTCGAGGTCAGCGGCGGATCCTTGTCGAGCAGGTTGTTGACGCCGACCAGCAGGCTGACCTTCTTGGTGATGCTCCAGTTGGCGGCCAGGTCCAGGTAGCTCATCGACGACAGATGACGGTCGACCGGGTTGAAGCTGCCCTTCAGCAGCTCCTCGTCGCTCGCGGTTTCGATCTCCACCGACCTGAAGTAGCGCCAGGTTGCGGCCAGGTCCACCTGCCACGGGGTGTTCCAGTTGACGCGCAGCTTGTGGCGCCAGGTCGGACGCGGCTGGCCGCACTTGCCCGCACCGTTGTACAGGCCCGCGCAATCGTAGCTGCCTTCGCCCGGCAGTTCTTCCACGCTGAAGTTCTTCAGCCAGGTGCCGTTCATCGCCACGCCGAGGCTGCCCATATCGCCCAGCTTGTAACCGTAGTTGACGCCGAGGTCGACGCCGGAGGTCTTGATCGAGCCGATGTTGGTGTTGGTGCCAACGATGCGTGCGGTCGGCAGCAGCCACAGGGTGCCCAGGGAGTCACGCGTGATCAGCGAGCAGAAGCGCGCATCGCCGGTGTTCAGGCATTTCTCGAGCGTGGTGGTGGGGCTGACCGCGCTGATCGTGTCTTCGACCTTGATGTTGAAGTAGTCGACGGTCACGGCCAGGCTGCGCAACGGGGTCAGGACCAGGCCGAAGGTGGTCGACTTCGACTGTTCCGGCTTCAGCTTCGCGTTACCGCCTTGCAGGAAGTTGTACTGGCCGGCCGGGCTGTCCTGGATGGTGCCGAACTGCGCTGCGCTGACGCCGGTACGGGCGCACATGGCCTGGGTCACGCCGCGGGCCGCGATCTCGGCAGCAGTGCCGGCGCACGGGTCGAAGTC
>DASWYX010000381.1:0-12003 GCA_036404755.1 Pseudoduganella sp. | reverse complement strand
CGGGCGGCGGTTCTTCCAGCGTTTTCAGCAGGGCGTTCGAGGCGGGCATGTTCAGCGCCTCGGCGGGATACAGCACGACCACGCGCAAGCCCTGGCGGTGCGTCGAAATGTTCATGAAGTCGGCCAGCGAGCGGATCTGCTCGATCTTTATTTCTTTCGAAGGCGTTTTCGACTTCTTCTTGTCCTCGGCGCCCTCCTCGCCGTCGGCGACTTCGTCCTCCATTGATTCGGGACGGATGCGGCGATAGTCGGGGTGATTCTGCTGGCCGAACCAGCCGCAGGATGCGCACTGGCCGCAGGCGTGACCGTCCGGCAGCACGCTCTCACACAACAGCGCCTGGGCGAACTGCTCGATGAAATCCGCCTTGCCGATGCCGGCGGCGCCGTGGAACAGGATGGCGTGCGGCATGCGCTGCCGCAGCGTTTGCAGCTGCTGCCATGCTTCCTGCTGCCATGGATAGGTGCGGCCGCTCATGCCAGCTTGTCCACGATACCAGCCAGTTCGCGCTGGATATCCAGGATGCTGCGCGTGGAATCGATCACGCGGAAGCGCTGCGGGAATTCGGCGGCGCGGCGCAGGTACTCGTTGCGGGTGGCGTTGAAGAAGTCCGCCTTCTCGCGCTCGAAGCGATCCAGCTCGCGCGTCGCATCCAGGCGGGCGCGGGCAACTTCCAGCGGCACGTCGAACAGGATGGTCAGGTCCGGCTCCAGTTGCGGATGCACCCAGTGGGCGAGGATTTCCAGCTTTTCGCGGCTCAGGCCGCGGCCACCGCCCTGGTAGGCGAAGCTGGCGTCGGTAAAGCGGTCGGAAATGACCCAGGCGCCGCGCTCCAGCGCGGGCTGGATCACCTGGGCGATATGTTCGCGGCGGCTGGCGAAGACCAGCAGGGTTTCGGTTTCGACGTGCATGGACTCGTGCAGCCACAGTTCGCGCAGCTTTTCGCCCAGCGGCGTGCCGCCCGGTTCCCGCGAGCTGACCAGCTCCACGCCGCGCGCTTTGATCAAATCGCCGACGAATTGAATATGCGTGGATTTGCCGGCGCCGTCGATGCCTTCGAAGGTGATGAATTTACCGCGTTGGGTCATTGTCTCTGGTACTGGTTCACCGCCCGGTTATGGTCGGTCAGGTTGTCTGAAAACTGGCTGGTGCCGTTGCCGCGCGAAACGAAGTACAGGGCGCCGGTTTTGGCGGGCGACATCGCCGCCATCAGCGACTGTACGCCCGGCAGCGAAATCGGCGTCGGCGGCAGGCCGGTGCGCAGGTAGGTATTGTAAGGGGTGTCCGTTTCCAGGTCCTTCTTGCGGATATTGCCGTCAAACTTGGCCCCCATGCCGTAGATGACGGTGGGATCGGTCTGCAGCAGCATGCCCAGCTTCAGGCGGTTGACGAAGACCGCCGCGATCATCGAGCGCTCGGACTTCTGGCCGGTTTCCTTCTCCACGATGGAAGCCATGGTCAGCGCCTGGTAGGGCGAGGTATAAGGCAGGTCCGCCGAACGCTTTTCCCACGCTTCCTGCAGGCGCTGGATCAGCATCTGGTGCGCCTGCTTGAAGATCTGCAGCTCGCTGGAGCCCTTGGCGAACAGGTAGGTGTCCGGGAAGAACAGGCCCTCCGGGTCCTTGAAGTCCGGATTCACGCGCTCCATCAGCTCCTTGTCGCTCAGGTCCGCCGTGTCGTGCTTCAGACCCTTGTGGGCGGCGATCGCGGCGCGCATCTGCTTGAAGGTCCAGCCCTCGATGATGGTCAGCGATTCCTGCGCGAACTCGCCCCGCACCAGTTGGTCGATCAGACGCAGCGGCGTGGTGTTCGGTTTCAGCTCGTAGGAGCCTGCCTTCAGCTTATTGCTCTTGCCCGTGAAGCGGGCCAGCATATTGAACATCAGGGGTTGGATCGGCACGCCGGCCTGGGCCATCTGCTGGCCGGCCGCGCCCGCGGTGCTGCCTTTCGAAATCGTGAATTCGATCGGGGGTTCTTCCGTCGTGATCGGCTGCTGCGACCACCACGCGAATCCACCTGCAGCGGCGGCCGCAGCAAACACCCCCAGAATGATCGTCTTTTTTATAAATGCCATGTGACTAGTTTGTTGCGAATGCCCGTTCGATAACCGAATATTGAACCAGTTTCACTCCTGATGTAAGCATTTTCGGCGCGTCCGGCGTAATTTTCGGGAGATCACTATAATGAGCCCGTAATGATACTGCCTTCACGGTCAAAATATTGGAATTTATGAATAACTGGAATCAACTTTTAACACAGGAACAAGAGCCGTTGACCACGGCCAAGCTGGCCGTCGGATTCGTCGCCCCGGTCACCGACCAGGGCCTGATCGCCTTTACCGGCGAGGAATCCGCCAGCTTCCTGCACAATCAGTTGACCAATGACGTCCAGCACATGCGCCAGGACGACGTCCGCCTCGCAGCCTACTGCTCGCCGAAAGGCCGCATCATGGCCTCTTTCCTGATGTGGCGCAACGCGGATTCCATCTTCCTGCAACTGCCGCGCGCCATCCAGGCGCCGATCCAGAAGCGCCTGCAGATGTTCGTGCTGCGCGCGAAAACCAGGGCGGCCGACGTCAGCGATGCCTACGTGACCCTTGGCCTGGGTGGCGGCCTGGCGGAAACCGTGCTGCAGACATGGTTTGATGTGCTGCCGGACCGTCCGTATTCAAGTGTCGAGCACCCGCTGGGCACCCTGCTGCGCGTGGGAGATGCCTTCGGCGCGCCGCGCTACCTTTGGCTGACCACCCCGGAAACCGCCACGATGGCGGCGCCCGTGCTGGCCGACCGCCTGGTCGTCGGCGGCAATGAAACCTGGCGCCTGTCCGAAATCCATGCGGGCGTACCGCAGATCGGCCCCGGCACCCAGGAACAGTTCGTGCCGCAGATGGTGAATTTCGAACTGCTGGGCGGCGTCAATTTCAAGAAGGGTTGCTATCCGGGCCAGGAAATCGTGGCCCGCAGCCAGTACCTGGGCAAACTGAAGCGCCGCACCGCGCTGGTGACGATTGCCGATCCTGGCGTCGCGCCGGGCGCCGAAGTGTTCTCTCCGGCCGATCCCGACCAGCCCTGCGGCATGGTCGTCAACACGGCCCCCAACGGCGAAGGCGGCGTGGATGCGCTGGTGGAGATGAAACTCGAAGCCATCGAGCATGCGGACGTGCGCCTCGGCTCGGCCACCGGCCCTGCCCTGGAGTTCAAGCCCCTGCCCTACATGCTGGACAAGCTCGAAGTCTGAACATGATCGACCTGTACGTTTATTACCAGGTGCGCGAGGCCGACGCCGGCCGCTTGCTGCCCCTGGTCGCGGCCATGCAATCGCAGCTGGCCGCGCGCTACTCCCTGGCGCCGCAATTGAAGCGCCGCCCGCAAGCCAGGGATGGCTTGCAGACCTGGATGGAGGTGTATCCCGCGACGCCGGAGGGCTTTGAAGCCGTCCTCGCGCAGGCTGTAGCTGAGGCGGGACTGGTAGCGCTATGCGCCGGACCGCGCCACGTTGAAGTGTTTACGGATTTAGATTCAAGATGTGTCTGATTGTCTTCGCCTGGCAAGTGGTGCCGGGCGTGCCGCTGATTGCCGCGGCCAACCGCGACGAATTTTATGAGCGCGCCGCCGCTCCGGCCGCCCCATGGCCGGAATTCCCCCACGTTTTCGCAGGACGGGACCTGAAGGCCGGCGGCAGCTGGATGGGCATCACGCGCCCGGCCGCCACCCCTGCCGAGGCTTGCAGCGCGGACGAACCTCCGCTGCGCGCCAACTGCCCGGGGGCCGACAACCCCAGCCCTGCCGCAGCAGCGGCGGCCGGGTCGGGCGCAACGCCGGTAACACCCTCGCGCTTCGCCGCCATCACGAACATCCGCAACCCGCAGGATCATCGCGCCGATGCGCCCAGCCGCGGCGCCCTTGTCACCGGCTTCCTGCAAGGCGAGATGACGGCGCGCGAATACGTGCAGCAGATCGCGGGCGATGCCCACGCCTACAATGGTTTCAATTTGGTGCTGTGCGACGGCCAGGAACTGGTCTGGTATTCGAACAAGGCGGAAAACGACCCGCGCAACGGCCAGCCGCTGGCGCCCGGCGTGTATGGCCTGTCCAATGCGCTGCTGGATTCGGCCTGGCCCAAGGTGCTGAAAACGAAGGCGCAATTCGCCAGCCTGCTGTGCCTTGGCGCGCCGGAAGATGCGTATTTCGAGATGCTGTCCGACACGACGATCGCGCCGGACATGCGCCTGCCCGACACCGGCGTGCCCATCGAATGGGAGCGACTGCTCTCGGCCGTGAAGATCGAGTCGCCGACTTACGGCACGCGCAGCTCCACCGTGGTGAAGCTGTATGCCAACTCACCCGGCGTACTGCATGAAGTGACCGTCCGCTAGACGATTACGGCAAGGGCTCGCGCAGACAGGACGGCTTGTTGCCGTCCGACTTGCACCAGACCAGGGTGCGCGTGCCCGTATCCACCAGGTAGAACTGCGTCGCCCCGCCCGTGCCGGGCGTCACGGCCGCCGCGGGCCAGGCCCCGCCGCCGCCAATCTGCGCCTGGGCGTTGGGGAAACTATTGAGGGAACCCGCGATATAGCCGGCGCCGAAAACGGCGCACACAGCCAGCACTGCGAACACGCGCTTCATGACTACCTCCAATCAGAAGTAGAACTCCATTTCGATGTGGGGAATGCCTGCTTCGTGAAATACATCGCCCCGGGCCGAAAAGCCGTGGGCCAGGTAGAACTCCGCCGCATGGGTCTGGGCGCTGAGCACCACGCATTCATCGCCGCGCGCTTCCGCCTTCGCCATCAGCCCCTTCAGCAAGGCGCCGCCGACGCCGGTGCCGCGCGCCGTGCGCAACACCGCCATGCGGCCGATATGGCCGTCGGGCAGCAGGCGGCCGGTGCCAACCGCCTTGCCGTCGACATAGGCCACGGCATGCAGGCACACCGCATCCTTGTCGTCCATTTCCAGGTCCGCGGGAACGTTCTGTTCCTGCACGAAGACTTCCAGGCGGATGGGTTTGGCGTCCGCCTGCATGCTCGCCCAGTCGCCGAAGCGGATTTCATGTTCAGTATTCATGGGCGAGATTGTAGAAGGATTTCAGCGCGGACGCATCTTCGACAGCAGTGCCTCGCGCACCTGCGGCGTGGCCGCGTAGGGATCGGTCGGATTGCGCTGGGAAATCATGTCCGTCATACGCTGCTCCACGCCGCCCAGCGCCTGCGGGTGGGTGAAGACGTAGAACTGGCCATCTTCGATCGCCTTGAAAGTCAGTTCCGCGACGCCGCTGGCCGTCATCTTGCCTGAGCTGACTGCCTTGTCCACCAGCGCCTGGGCGGCCAGCTGGCTGGCAGTCGGGGCCTCGGTCATTTTCACGTCCGCCGGGCGGTTGCGGTGCGACTGGCTGATCCCCGTCGGCACGAAATACGGGCACAGCACGGAAGCACCGATCGGCGCCTGCACCAGCTGCAAATCCTGGTACAGGGTTTCGCTCAGCGTGACCACGGCGTGCTTGGATACGTTGTAGACGCCCATGGCAGGCATGCTCATCGTGCCCGCCATCGACGCCGTGTTGACGATGTGGCCCTCGTAGCCTGGATCGTTCTTCGCGCATTCGAACATCAGGCGCGTGAAGATGCGCACGCCGTGCACCACGCCCCACAGGTTCACACCCAGCACCCATTCCCAGTCGGCCTCCGAGTTTTCCCAGATCAGGCCACCGGAGCCGACGCCCGCGTTATTGAACACGAGGTGGACGGCGCCGAACTCCTTCATCGTGGCGTCGGCCAGGGCCTGCACCTCCGCGCTCTTGCGCACATCGCAGACAAGGCCGAAGACACGGGCGCCCTGCTCGCGTAATTCCTGCACGGTATGGTCCAGCGTATCGCGCTGCACATCGGCCAGCGCGATCTTCATCCCCAGTTGATGGGCCTTGAACGCGAATTCGCGGCCAAATCCGCTCGCGCCGCCGGTGATGACGGCTACCTTGTCCTTGAAATTTTTCATCAGATGAGCTTTACCAGTTGTTTGCCGAAGTTCTTGCCCTTCAGGAGCCCCATGAACGCTTCCGGCGCCGAGGCCAGGCCTTGCGACACGGACTCGCGGTACTTCATCTTGCCGGTGGCGACCAGCTTGCCCACTTCCGCGAGGCCCTGCGGCCACAGGTCCAGGTGCTCGGTGACGATGAAGCCCTGCAGCTTGACGCGGTTGGTCAGCAGCAGGCGCGGATTGCGGATCGGGATGTCCTCGCCACTGTAGCCGGCCGCCATGCCGCACAAGGCAATGCGGGCGAAAGCGTTGCAGCGGGCCAGCGCCGCATCGAAGCATGCGCCGCCGACGTTTTCAAAAATGCCGTCCACGCCGTCCGGTGTCGCCGCCTTCAGGTCCTCTTCCAGCTTGCCGGCGCGGTAATCCACGCACGCGTCGAATCCCAGTTCATTGACCACGTAGTCGCATTTTTCCTTGCCGCCCGCGATGCCGACGGCGCGCGCGCCCGCCAGCTTCGCCAGCTGGCCCACCGTGGCGCCCACCGCACCGCTGGCGGCCGAGACGACGATGGTTTCGCCGGCCTTCGGTTCGATGATCTTGTTGATGCCATACCAGGCCGTAATGCCCGGCATGCCGACCACGCCCAGATAGGCGGATGCGGGAATGATCGTGGTATCGACCTTTCGCAGCAGCGTGCCGTCGGAGACGCCCATTTCGGACCAGCCGAACATGCCGGCCACCCAGTCGCCCACTGCGAAATTCGGGTTCTTCGATTCGACCACTTCGCCGACCGTGCCGCCGATCATGGTTTCGTTCAGCGGCTGCGGCGCCGCGTAGCTCTTGGCGTCGCTCATGCGGCCGCGCATATACGGGTCGAGCGACAGGTAATGGTTGCGCACCAGCACCTGGCCCTCGGCCAGTGCAGGAACTTCGGCCGTCTCCAGGCGGAAGTTCGAGGCTTCAACCGCGCCCGAAGGACGGGAAGCCAGGACGATACGTTGGTACATTGCGCCTCCTTATACAGCGGATACGCCGCCGTCCACGGCCAGGGTCTGGCCCGTGATGTGGCGGCCGGCATCGGATGCGAACAGCACCACGGCGCCTTTCAGGTCTTCATCGCCGCCCAGGCGGTGCAGCGGCGTTTCGGCTGCCAGCTTCTCTTCGCCGATGGCTTTCAGCACGCCCGCGCTCATCTTCGAGGGGAAGAAGCCCGGCGCCAGCGCGTTCACGTTGATGCCGTATTCGCCCCATTCGCCGGCCAGCGTGCGGGTGAAGTTGATCACGGCAGCCTTGGAAGTATTGTAGGCGATGGTTTTCATCGTGCCCGGCGCATTGCCCGCCATGCCCGCGATGGAAGCGATATTGATGATGCGGCCGCTGCGGCGCGGGATCATGGACTTTCGGCCCACGGCCTGCGACAGCAGGAAAATGCTGCGCACGTTCAGGTTCATCACCTTGTCCCAGGCTTCGACCGGATATTCCTCCGCCGCCGCGCCCCAGGTCGCGCCGGCATTGTTGACCAGGATATCGATCTGGCCCAGGCAGGCCATGGCGCCATCCACCAGCGGCTCCACCGCTTCTTCCTTGCTGAGATCTGCCGCGATGGCGTGGGCTTCGATACCATGCTCGCGCAGCGCGGCGACGGCTTCGTCCAGCTCCGCCTGTTTGCGGGCCGAGATCACGACTTTCGCGCCCTGCTCGCCCAGCGCCAGCGCCATTTGCAGGCCGAGGCCGCGCGAGCCGCCGGTAACGAGTGCGGTTTTGCCTTTCAGGCTGAAGAGTTCCTGGGTAGTGCTCATTGCGTCTCCTTAAACGGTGTAATCCATGCACTGGCGCGCGTCACGCACGGCGCCAAAGAAGGGTTTCAGTGCCGCGTGCTGCGGATGGACCTGGTAGGCGTCCAGCGCAGCCTTGTCGGTGAATTCGGAATACAGCACGACATCGTAAGTGGCTTCGAGGCCCGGTTCCGCTACGGCCACTTCCAGCTTCAGGATGCCGGGAACAATGCCATTGCAGGCTTCCAGCAGTTCTTTCATCTTGCGCGCATTGGTGGCGCGGTCGGCGCCTTCGGCGTGTTCCTTCAGCTTCCACATCACGATGTGTTTGATCATTTGAACTCCTTAAAACCAGCCATCGCGCATATCGAGCGTGGTGGTATCGAGGCTGGCCAGCAAGTCCAGTTGCGGATGGACCTTCGGCAGCTCCCAGTTGTAGAAATAGCGGCAGGCTTGCAGCTTGCCGAGGTAAAAGTCGTCGGGCGCGGCGCGCGCAGCCACCAGCGCCTGTTCGAGCCAGATCCACGCCACGACGACGTGGCCGACGGCTTCCAGGTAAACGGTGGCGTTGGCCAGGGTCTTGTTCATGTCGCCGGCCGCGTACAGCGCCCGCGTCACTTCCTCGACACGGGTCCATGCGCGGTCGAGCGCGTCGGCATGCGCGGCCAGGCCCGCCTCGCCGGCAGCCCGGGCGCGGCTGACGGTGCCACGCAACTCGGAACCGAAAGCCTTGAACAGGGCGCCGTCCTGCAGCGCCACCTTGCGGCCGAGAAGATCGAGGCCGTGGATGCCGTGCGTGCCCTCATGGATCGCATTCAGGCGGTTGTCGCGGTAGAACTGCTCGACGTTGTATTCGCGGGTGTAACCATAACCGCCATGCACCTGGATGGCAAGGCTGTTGGCCTCCACGCACCATTGCGAGGGCCAGGATTTCGTGACCGGCGTGAGAAATTCCAGCAGGCGGGCGGCGCGTTCGCGCGCTTCCGGCGTTTCAGCCGTGTGCTGCTCATCGACCAGGCGGGCGCTGTACATCACCAGCCCCAGCGCGCCTTCCACATAAGCCTTCTGCGCCAGCAGCATGCGCCGCACGTCCGTGTGTTCGATGATGGGCAGTTGCGGCGTGGACGGGTCTTTCGCTGCCGGATGGCGGCCTTGCGGGCGGTTGCGGGCGTAGTCCAGCGCGTGCAGATAGCCCGTGTAGCCCAGCATCGTTGCACCGAGTCCCACGCCGATGCGCGCCTCGTTCATCATATGGAACATATTGGCCAGGCCTTGCTGCGGCTGGCCGACGAGCCAGCCCACGGCGCCGGCCTTGCCGCCCGGCCGGTGCTTGCCTTCGCCGAAATTCAGCAGGCAGTTCGTGGTGCCGCGGTTGCCCATCTTGTGGTTCAGGCCCGCCAGCGCGATATCGTTCCGCTGTCCGTCGGGCAGGAATTTCGGCACGAGGAAGAGCGAGATGCCTTTCACGCCAGGTATCAGCTTGCCGTCCGGCCCGGGAATCTTGGCCAGCACGAGGTGGACGATATTCTCCGTCAGCTCATGCTCGCCGGCCGAGATCCACATCTTGTTGCCGCTCAGGCGGTACTGGCCTTCCCCATCCGGCTCGGCGCGCGTGGTGATGTCCGACAGGCTGGAACCGGCCTGAGGTTCGGACAGGCACATCGTGCCGAAGTAGCGTCCCTCCAGCATGGGCTTGACGTATGCCTCGATCTGCTGCGCAGTACCGCACTTGAGCAGGGTGTTGGCATTCGCCATGGTGAGGAAGGTGTAGGCTGCCGTGGCGACATTGGCGGCCGTGAAGTAGCCGGCCAGCACGCGCTCCACCACGTAGGGCAGCTGCATGCCGCCCAGCTCATAATCCTGGCCCGCAGCCATCAGGCCCGCAGCGCTGAAGGCGTCCAGCGCCTGCTTCACCTCGGGGATGATCTGCACGGCGCCATCAGGGCCGACGTGCGGCTCCTGCTGGTCGTTCTTCTTGTTGTGGGGCGCGAACAGGTCGGTCGCGATCTGTTCGGCGGTATCGATGGCCGCGTCGAAGCTCTCCCGGTTGTGGTCGTGGAAGCGGGGGTGCCTGGTCAGCGCCTCCGCATCCAGCCATTCGTAGAGGAGGAATTCGACGTCCCGGCGCGACAGCAGCTTGGATTGCATGGCGCCTCGCAAGGGTCAGATGACTTCGAACAGGCCCGCCGCACCCTGGCCGCCACCGATACACATGGTGACGACCACATATTTCACGCCGCGCCGCTTGCCTTCGATCAGCGCATGACCCGTCATCCGGGCGCCGGACACGCCGTAAGGATGGCCCACCGCGATGGCGCCGCCGTTTACGTTCAGGCGGTCCATCGGGATACCCAGCTTGTCCGCGCAGTAGAGCACTTGCACGGCAAAGGCTTCGTTTAGTTCCCACAGGCCGATGTCCTCGACCTTCAGGCCGGCCTTCTTCAACAGCTTGGGCACGGCGAATACGGGGCCGATGCCCATCTCATCGGGCTCGCAGCCGGCAACGGCGAAGCCGCGGAAGATGCCCAGCGGCTGCAGGCCCTTGGCGGCGGCGACACGGTCGCTCATCAGAACCGCCACGGACGCGCCGTCCGAGAACTGGCTGGCATTGCCGGCCGAAATCACGCCGCCGGGGATCGCGGTACGGATCTTGGACACGGCATCGAGCGTGGTGTCGGCGCGGATGCCTTCGTCGGCAGTGATGGTCACTTCGCGCGCGCCCAGCTTGCCGGTGGCCTTGTCCGCCACGCCCATCACGGTGGTCATCGGCACGATCTCGGCATCGAAGCGTCCGGCGGCTTGCGCCACGGCCGCGCGCAGCTGGCTTTGTACGCCATATTCATCCTGGCGCTCCTTGCCGATGCCGTAGCGCTGCGCGACGATTTCGGCCGTCTGCAGCATGGGCAGGTAGATTTCCGGCTTGTTCTGGTCCAGCCAGACTTCCTTGTACATGTGCATATTCATCTCCTGCTGCACGCAGGAGATCGACTCCACGCCGCCCGCCGCATAGATCTCCCCTTCGCCGGCGATGATCCGCTGGGCAGCGGTGGCGATGGTCTGCAGGCCGGACGAGCAGAAGCGGTTGATCGTCATGCCCGGCACGGTGACGGGCGCACCGGCGCGGATTGCGATCTGGCGCGCGATATTGCCGCCGGTCGCCCCCTCGGGATTGGCGCAGCCGATGATCACGTCTTCCACTTCACCCGCTTCGATATTGGCGCGGTTGATGGCCGCCTGCAGCACGTGGCCGCCGAGCGTGGCGCCATGGGTCATGTTGAAAGCGCCTTTCCAGGATTTCGCCAGGCCAGTACGGGCAGTCGAAACGATCACGGCATCAGTCATTTGAGTCTCCTTGAGGGTAATTTCTGAGCAGAATAGCACGGATTAGCACGGTCGTTCGATATTTATTTTTGTAAGCCTTGCGTAAGTTTCAAGCAAGCATGACGTAAGGTTAAGAGTACAGACTTCATGATGCCGGTTATGAATATGGCATTTCAATTATATGGAGACACACATCATGGCAATAACCTCTGGCACCGCGGACATGCGCAAGTCTGGGAATGGCAAAGCCTCCCCCATGACCGCTGAAGAGAAGAAGGTGATTTTTGCTTCTTCCCTGGGTACCGTGTTCGAATGGTATGACTTTTACCTGTACGGCTCGCTGGCTTCGATCATCGCGAAGCAATTCTTCATTGGCGATCCGACCACCACTTTCATCTTCGCCCTGCTCGCGTTTGCCGCAGGTTTCATCGTCCGTCCTTTCGGCGCCATCGTGTTCGGCCGCCTGGGCGACATGATCGGCCGTAAATACACCTTCCTGGTCACGATCCTGATCATGGGTCTGTCCACCTTCATTGTCGGCCTCCTGCCAAGCCACACTTCGATCGGCATTGCGGCGCCGATCATCCTCGTCGCGCTGCGCCTGCTGCAAGGCCTGGCGCTGGGCGGCGAATACGGCGGCGCCGCTACCTATGTGGCCGAGCACGCGCCGCACGGCAAGCGCGGCGCGTTCACGTCGTGGATCCAGACGACCGCGACGCTGGGCCTGTTCCTGTCGCTGATCGTCATCCTGGGCACCCGCACGGCGCTCGGCGAGGCGACCTTCGCGGCCTGGGGCTGGCGCATCCCGTTCCTCGTGTCGATCTTCCTGCTGGCGATCAGCGTGTGGATCCGGCTCTCGATGAACGAATCGCCCGCCTTCAAGAAGATGAAGGAAGAGGGCAAGACCTCCAAGGCTCCGCTGACCGAGTCCTTC
>DASWYX010000380.1:0-4179 GCA_036404755.1 Pseudoduganella sp. | reverse complement strand
CAAATGAAGCTTGGCCAGCACCTGCTGCAAAAGCTGCCCGGAGCGCCCGGCGAGCAGGGACGCGAGATTTCGGGCGCGCCCATCCCGCCCAATCAGCCGGCGGACGTGAATTTCAGCCGCTATGCCGGCGCCGGCACCTTGATCGTGCGCGAGCCGGATGGCGAATTTCTCGTCGCGAACCAGGATGGCTTCCTCAACGTTGATACCAAAAGTGGCCAGATCTCCGTCAGCGACAAGATCGTGAGCCGCGAAGGCGTCAGCGGCCGCACCACGGGCAACCTGGAGCTGATGGGCGCTTTCGAGGAATTCGGCGACGTGCAGGAACTGCGCGACGTGATTGGCAGCGACATCACGGTGCATGGCGATGTGTACGGCAACATCAAGTCCAGCGGCGGGGCCGTGGTGCTGGGCCGCAATCTGGTTGGCGGCAGCGTGGTCAGCGCCGGCGGCAGCATCCGCATTGTGGGCGTGGCATCAGGCTCCAGCATCCAGTGCCATGGCGGCGAAGTGCGTATTGAAGGCCGCGCGGAGAGCTGCGTGATCACGGGCTCGAAGATCGTGATCGCCGAGGCCTCGAACTGCGAGATCTTTGGCGACGAGGTCACGATCGAACTGGCCGTGGGCTGCGCCGTGTCCGGGCGCCGCGTGGAGATTGAAAGCGCGGGGCCGCGCAAGAGCAGCGAAATGGTCGTCTACGTCCAGGTCAAGGACGTGAGCGGCCATGACAAGGAACTGGCCGCGCTGGCGGAGCAGGATGCGGCGCTGGCGGCCGAACTGGACAAGCTGAGGACCGAGCATGCTGCGCTGGCGGCGCAGACGGAAGTGCGCGCCTATCTGGCGTTGGCGGACCGGCTGCGCAAGGGCGAGCTGCAGCTGACGCCCGCCCAGGTGCCGCAGTTGAAAAAGCTGGCGGCGTCGGTGGCGCCGCAGGTCAAGCAGGTCGGCATCCTGATCCAGGCCATCAAGACGGCCGAAGTGAAACAGGAACAGGTGGACAAGCGCCGCGCCGAGCTGGAAGCACTGAAGCGCGATGCGGCTGCCCGCTCGTCCTGCACGATCAGGATGGTGGATGGCGACACGCTGGTGCGCACCATCCCCCTTAGCGATGCGGCAGCCGCTGCGTATGACCTGCCGTCCAAGGATTACAAGGCCATGCTGCGCGGGCCGAGGCTGGATAGCGAAACACTGTTCACGGGCAGCAGCGGCGCAGTGAACTGGCATGGGGGCGCAAGTGTTTCATGATGCTTCAGCGGCCGGCCAGTATGCGGGCGAGCTGCCATCGTCGCTGGTAAAGCGGGAAGACGGAATTTACTTCAAGGCGGATGCGCCGGCAGCCTTGCTGCAGGCTGCGGTGAACCAGGTGTATCTGTCCAGTGCTTACTTCTCGGGCCTCGATTATGGCGTGTTCCTGCGCGCCCTGTACAACGCCGGGCCCGAGCTCCCGGAAGGCATCAGGGGCCAGCCGCTGCTGCGCTTTGCCGACGATATCCTGCCATTCAAGCCTGACCGGCGCGACCTGTACAAATCCGTGCGCATCGTGAACGGCGAGGCGGAGTATTACTTCGAGCCCGTGTTCGTTGAGGTCGAGGGACAGGCCGCCCAGCAGGCGCAGCTCGACTTCGGCGAATTCGTGGCCGATATGTGGGTCAAGGGCATACGCTTCGGCATCGATGCGCCGGTGGTCAAGGAAGCCATCGCTTCCGGCAAGCCGGTGCGCCTGGTGGTCGCGCGCAAGCTGCCGCCGGCGCCGGGGCGTGATGCGGCGATCGTCGAAGTCTCCGAGGACATCCACCGTTCCAACGCGCCGCGCATGCTGGCCAACGGCCGCTTCGACCTGCACACTTTCCAGAACCGCTTCCCCCAGGTGCCTGCGCGCACGCGTTTGCTGAAGAAGGAGCCACCGACGCTGGGCGTGCGCGGCTTCGAGCTGTCCGGCATCGTGCTGGAGCCACCCGCGCCGCGCGACCTGGAAATGACCAGCGTGGCGGGCGAGGGCACGGTGGTCGAGCATATCGATGGCGACGATTACCTGGTGTCCGCCGTGGAAGGCTTCCTTAATGTGGACAGTTCCTCCAAGCGCATTTCGATCGGCCCCAAGATCGTCAGCCGCGAAGGCGTGAGCGTGCGCACCACGGGCAACCTGCAGCTGAAAGGGGAATTCGAGGAATTCGGCGACGTGCAGGAGCAGCGCACGGTCGAGGGCCTGAACATCACCGTGCATGGCGATGTATTCGGTAATATCAGTTCGCGCGGCGGCTCGATCTCGCTGCAGAAGAACCTGATGGGCGGCTCGGCCATCAACGCCGATGGCAGCATCCGCGTAAAGGGCGTGGCTTCCGGCGCGGTCGTGCAGGCGAAGAATGGCGAAGTGGTGCTGAACAAGGCGCAGAATTGCGTGATCACGGGCACCCGCGTTGTGATCACGGAAGCCTACAACTGCGAAATCATGGCGGACGAGGTGCTGATCCGCGTGTGCGAAGGCTGCGCCGTGGCGGCGCGCAAGGTGGAGATCGAGAACGCCGGCCCGCGCAAGCAGGCCGAGATGCTGGTGCACGTATTGGTGCCCGACACCAGCAAGTACGACCAGAAGATGCAGGAGCTGCGCCAGAAGGCGGCGCAGTTCGCGGCGCAGGCCGCGAAGCGGCAGTCCGAGATCGATACGATCACCGGCGAGCCGGACGTGCGCAATTACCTTACGCTGGCGAGCAAGGTGCGCAAGCAGGAAGTGGCATTGACGCAGGAGCAGCTGCCGCTGTTTCAGAAGATGGCGGTGCAGGTAGGGCCTTCGCTGCGCATCGTCGGCAAGCTTTCGCTGGCGGTGAAGGAGGCGCGTGTGCAGCAGCAGCAGGCGGAGGAGCAGGTGGCGCTGGTGCAGAAGCAGAAGCTGAGCGTCATCGGCACGGCGCGCTGCACGATACGGCATGTCACGGGCGACATGGTGGTGCGCAAGACGGTCTTCAATCCGGACCTGGGTCCGGCTTACCATTACACGCCGAAGGAAGTGAAGGCGCGGCTGCGCGCGGCCGTGGCGTCGGATGCACCCCTGTTCAATGGTTCCTTCGGCTCCGTGGACTGGAGCGCAACCGCGGATCTTTAAGCGATCGCGGAGAGCGCTGCGTAGCAGGGCATGGCGCCCAGCGGCAGTCGGTCGAACAGATTGCCTTCCAGTTCATCGATGGCGCCATGCTCGGCCAGCAGCTTGATTTTTCCCAAATAGTCGCCCAGCGCGAGCACGCGCCCCATCGGCGAGAGTACGGCGCCTTTTTTCATTTCGTCCTGTTCGCGGATCGCGTTCACGATGGTGGATGGGAAGCGCCATTCCTCGGCGATGCCGGCCGAGATCAGGCGGCCCAGTCGCGCCAGGCGGGCGCAGAAGATCGTGCTGCCCAGCGAGCGGCTGTCGCCCGCCACCTGGTCCATCAGGCGCAGCGCGGTTTGCAGGCCGGCGTTCTGCACCAGTCCCGCGAGGAAGGCTTCGAATGGATCGACGCCGAATTCGGGCGCCAGCATGCGGCAGGCGACGGCGGCGCGCTCTGACTGGTCCCAGATGCGCGGCGCCATCAGCTTCGTGTAGTAGCCGGAATTGAGGTCGATGATGGGGCGGAAGGCAACGGTGGTGATCAGCTGGCGCAAGCCTTCCTGCCCGATCACGATGACCGCGTGCTCCACGCTGCCTATCGTTGCGGCATCGCCGCCGGGCTGCTTGATGGCGTTGCTGGCGAGGCGCGTGACGGCGGCCACCAGCACCACGTCGCTCGAGATCTTCCTGGCGATTTCCGCGCCGGCGAAGTTTTCACTGCGCAGGGTTTGCAGCAATTGGGGAATCAGGCCGGGCATGCGACGCAGCATGTCGGCGGCGCTGCGGCCATTGCCTGCGGCTTCCTTGAGCTGCAACAGCACGCGCGCTTCGGCTTCGTTCAGGTCAAGCTGGTCTTCGTGCTGCAGCGCGAAGAGCCAGTGGTTGAAGGCGTTGTTGACCAGGTCGCGCTGCGCGAAATCGGGGCCGCCTTCGGTGGCTGGCGAGAGCGCCGTAGCGGGCTCGGTCGGCGGCACGTCTTGCGTCGGACTGCTAGCGGCGCGAGCGTTCGGCGCGGGCAGGCCGGCAGCTGCGGGGGAGGCATCGGACCCCCGTCGCACGATCCCGGCCGCGGACGGTGCGTCGCTGGCCGGCGTGCGTGC
>DASWYX010000379.1:0-6077 GCA_036404755.1 Pseudoduganella sp. | reverse complement strand
ACCTCGATGGACTGGACCAGGATGCCCGCCACCTGCTGGGCTGGCAAATCATCGACGGCAAACGCCTGCTGGCAGCCTATCTGCGCTGCATCGCCCCTGGCGTGAAATTCCCTGAAATGTCGCTTGGCCGCGTCCTGACTGCGCAAGTTGTGCGCGGCGCCGGCATCGGCCGCGCACTGGTGGCGGAAGGCATACGCCGCGCGGAAGCGCAGCACCCGGGCCACCGCATCCGCATCGGCGCCCAGGCGCATCTGCAGGACTTCTACGGCAGCTTCGGCTTCCAGCCCATCTCCGAACCCTACGACGAGGACGGCATCCTGCACCTCGACATGCTGCGCTGAGGCGAAAAAAAACGGCCGTGGCGGGCCGTTTTTTCCTGGAGCGCTGCGCTTAGCGCTTGATCGAAATCAGTTCGACTTCGAAGATCAGCGGCGAATATGCCGGAATCGCGGTGCCCGAGCCCGCCTGGCCGTAAGCCAGGTCCTGCGGGATGATCAGGGTGCGCTTGCCGCCGGCCTTCATGCCTACCAGGCCTTTTTCCCAGCCGCCGATCACGGTGCCCTTGCCCAGGGTGAAGGTGAACGGGGTCTTGTCGCGGGACGTATCGAACTGGGTGCCCTTCTTGTCGCTCTTACTGCTGTCGTACAGCCAGCCGGTGTAATGCACGGTCAACTGGTCGCCAGCGATAGCTTCAATGCCGGTGCCGACAACGGTGTCGATCGCCTGGAATGCAGGCTGTGCCGGGATGGTGGTGGTGGTTTCGTTATTGTTGCCGCCACCGCAGGCGGTCAGAGCCAGTGCGCAAGCCAGCGTAGCGAACAGTTGAAGCATCGATTTCATCTTGTCTTACCTATAAGTATTGGTCGGGAAGCCGGAGCAGCAGTTTAGCAGACTGCTACCGGCATTTCCCAGTGTCCCTACACAGTATTACAAAAAAGTTGTCTTAAATTTCCACCTGCGTACCGAGCTCGATGACCCGGTTTGGAGGGATCTGATAGTAGTCCGCCGCCGCACGCGCATTGCGCGACATGGCCACGAACAAGTGTTCGCGCCACGGCGCCATGCCCGCGCCCGGGGACGAAATCACCGTCTGGCGGGCGATGAAGAAGGAGGTTTCCATCATCTCGAAGTGCAGGCCCTTGTCGCCGCACAGCAGCAGCAGCTTCGGCATGTCCGGCTCGTCCTTGAAGCCGTAGTACACGCTCAGCTGGTAGCACTCATGGCCCAGGGCGGTGACTTTCACCTGCTCGTCCGGCGGCACATAGGGCTCTTCCACGATGTGCACGGTGAAGAAGACGACGCGCTCGTGCAGCACCTTGTTGTGCGACAGGTTGTGCAGCAGCGCATGCGGCACGCCGTCGCTTTCACCGCGCAGGAACACGGCCGTGCCCGGCACACGCACCGGCGGCGCCATGAACAGCGAGTTCAGGAAGGCTTCCAACGGGATTGCGTGCTTTTCCAGGTTCTGGAACACCAGCTCGCGGCCGGTGCGCCAGGTCAGCATGATGGTGAAAAGCGCCGTACCCAGCAGCAGCGGCAGCCAGCCGCCGTGCAGCAGCTTCAGCGTGCTGGCGGAGAACAGGGCGATGTCCATCACGACAAAGAAGCCCGTGGCGGCAAAGCACAGCACCAGCGGCAGGTGCCAGCGGTAGCGGATCACGAAGAAGGTCAGGATGGTGGTGGCCAGCATGGTCGCGGTCACCGCGATGCCGTAGGCGCCGGCCAGCGCGTCCGAGGACTGGAAACCGATCACCGCCAGCAGCACCACGATCAGCTGCAACCAGTTCACCATCGGGATATAGATCTGGCCGATCTCGCTTTCAGACGTATGCAGCACGCGCATGCGCGGCAGCATACCCAGCGCGATGGCCTGCTTGGTCATCGAGAAGGTGCCGGAAATGGTGGCTTGGGAGGCAATCACAGCCGCCATCGTCGACAGCACGACCAGCGGATACACGCTCCACGGGCCCAGCATATTGAAGAAGGGGTTGCTGGCCGCAGTCGGATCGTGGATCAGCAGAGCGCCCTGCCCCAGGTAATTCAGCGCCAGCGCCGGGAAGCAGACCAGGAACCAGGCCATGCGGATCGGCTTCTTGCCGAAGTGGCCCATGTCCGCATACAGCGCTTCGGCGCCGGTGAAGGCCAGCACCACGGCGCCCAGCGCGACGAAGGCGACAAAGCCATTACGGAGCAAGAACTTGAAGCCGTGGATGGGGTTCAGCGCGGTCAGGATGGAAGGCTCTTCCAGGATGTTGACCACGCCCATGGCCGCCAATGCGATGAACCACACCACCATCACCGGTCCGAAGAAGCGCCCGATGCCGGCCGTGCCGTGGCGCTGCACCGAATACAGCGACACCAGCACGATGATGGTCAGCGGCACCACGAACTGCGACAGCGCCGGCGCCGCCACTTCCAGGCCCTCGATCGCGCCCAGCACGGAGATGGCGGGCGTGATCACGCTGTCGCCGTAGAACATGGTGGCGCCGAAAGTACCCAGCAGCAGCAGCGGGAAATGCCACTTGCCCGCCACCTTGGCCACCGAATTCAGGGCCAGGGCCATCAGCGCCATGATGCCGCCTTCGCCGCGGTTGTCGGCGCGCAGCACCAGGCTGACGTATTTGAGCGAGACGATCATCGTCAGGCCCCAGAAGATCAGGGAGACGACACCCACCAGATTGTCGTGGTTCAACGCCAGGCCGTGGGTCGGATCGAAAATGGTCTTGAGAGTGTAAAGAGGGCTGGTGCCAATATCGCCATATACGATACCCACCGCCGCCAGCGTCAGAGCCGCGAGGCTGCTTTTCTTATGATGTTGCGACGTCAAGTTTTCACCTTACGAAGGTTTGGTGCGTTGCACAATAGGCGATCCTCGGTCAAATTGCAAGCTGGAGGCAGCCGGTGCGATTTCCGCAATTGTGTTATTTTCCTCCTTTACGGAAAGAAAATCATGCAAATCAGCAAAGCCGCCCTGCGCGCGACATCACTTTACTGCCGGCGCGACGGTCGCGGCGCGCCATATGCAGGAGTCCACGCGTGAATCCCGGCGTCCTGTATGCCACCTCGGCCTTCCTGTGCTGGGGCATATTTCCCCTGTATTTCCACGCCATCGGCGACGTGCCGCCGATGGAAATCCTGGCCCACCGCATGTTGTGGTCCCTGCTTTTCCTCGTGATCGTGCTGACGGCGCGCAGCCAGTGGCGCTGGCTGCCCGATGTGCTGAAGCGGCCGAAGGTGGTGTGGAGTTTCATCGCCAGCGCCTTGTTACTGAGCGCGAACTGGTTCGTCTATATCTGGGCGGTCAAGAACGGCCACGTGATCGACGCCAGCCTGGGCTACTTCATCAATCCTCTCGTCAACGTGCTGCTGGGGCAGCTGGTGCTCAAGGAGCATTTGCGCCGCGGCCAATGGCTGGCGGTCGCCCTCGCAGCGGCCGGCGTACTGTGGCTGACGGTGCAGGGCGGGCAGCTGCCGTGGATTGCCCTGATCCTCGGCACCACTTTCGGCGGCTATGGCCTGCTGCGCAAGACGGCGGCGCTGGCGGCGCTGGAAGGCTTGTCCTTCGAAACGCTGATCCTGTTCCCGCTGGCCCTCGCCTATGTCGTCTGGCTGACTGTGAACGGGCAGAACGCTTTCCTCAATGCGCCAAGCGACAGCACCCGCTGGCTGCTGGCGGCGGCCGGGCCGATCACCGCCATTCCTTTGCTGCTGTTTGCCGCCGGCGCGCGCCGCATTCCGATGGCGGTGCTGGGCATGCTGCAGTACCTGTCGCCGACGATCCAGATGCTGCTGGGACTGTGGGTCTTCCACGAAGCCTTCTCGGCCGAGCGCATGGCCGGCTTCATCGTGATCTGGAGCGCCCTCGCCGTCTACATGGCGGAAGGCCTGTGGACCAGCCGCCGCGCTAGCGCTGCTGCATAGTCTTCCAGTACGCCAGCAGCGCGCGCAGCGCTTCCGGCTTGTTGATCGGGTTGCCGAGGCCGGCCTGAGTGGACGTGTTCACGCCATGGCAGGCAGCGCAGGTGCGCATTTCTCCCGGCTGGAAAGTGACCCAGTTGCGCTCGCGGACCACGGCATTGCCCCTGGCGTCCGTGGTCTGCCAGGTCAGCGCGCGGCGTGCCGGGACGAAGGCGGCAGTTGAACCGTCCGCCGCGATGCGCACGCTGCCGGCCGGGCCGCCCGCGTTGGCAGGATTGACGGCCTCATGCATCGGCTGCGGCAGCACGCGCCGCCCGTCGCGGCCGGGATAGGCGCGCACCTGGTCGGCCTGGAAAATCTGGAAGTGGCTGATGTCGTAGACCCGTGCGTTTGGCGTATCGGACGCCGTGGTCCGCTTGCCGCCAGGGACGCGCAGGTTGTAGGGCTGCTGCCGTTCCGCCCGGTCACGGGCCGTCTGGTCGCGCGTGACGATCAGCGCCAGCTCATTGCGCACCAGCCAGTCGCGCAGCTGCTGCTCGCTGACCTTTTCCTCCGCCAGTACGGCGCGCTCCGGCGCTTCCAGTGCGCTGGCCGTGCGGGGCGGACGTTGGCGCGCCGTCACCTCCACCGCTTCCAGCTCCCACAGCTCCACGCCGTTCTGGCGGATGCCCTGCGTCAGCGGCGCGCCGGCGCGGTAAAGGCCGTTCGCGCCGTGCTCCAGCCAGGTCAGACGCAGGCCATCCAGCGTGCCGCCGGGTTCGGGCGCGCGCTCGCTGGCGGTTCGGCTGGCGACCAGGCTGCCGTCGGACAGTGGCAGCGGATTGCGGTAGCGGCCGCCTTTCAGCACGTCGCTGGCAGCGGACTCGGTCAGCTGCGTCAACACCATTTGCTCGGGATTCGCACCCGGCGGCCCGCTCAGGCGCACCAGCGTGTTGGTCGTGAACGAATCCTGTTCGCGCGCGGCCGTCGCCAGGTACTCGCCCGGATGGGCCGGGTCCTCCCGCAGATGGAACAGCCCGCCTTCGCGGCGCAGCGCGATGCGGTTGGCGTGCAGCTTGTCGCTGGTCCGACTGGACAGTGCGGGGTCGCCACGGAAGCTCGGGGTCTGGTAGCCGAAGGAGAGTTCGTGCAGTCCGATGTGGTTCAGCGTTTCCTCGTTGCTGCCGTCCTGGTTCATCGCCCAGGGCGCGAAGAAATTGCTGATGTGGGCGCTTACTTCGCCGTAAGGGCTTGAGCTGCCTGCGCGCGACTCGGGGAATGTCTCCTCGCGCGAGGCCAGCGCCCTGGCGTTGGCGCGTTCGCTGTCGTAATTAAATGAACGGAACGGCAGGGCGACGCCGTTGTGCACGGCATCGCGGTCGCGCTCGGCAAGCTGGTCCTGCTGCAGGTGGTCCCAGCGGGTGAAGACGATTCGGCCGAAGCTGTCCAGCGACGGATTGAAGGCGCCGCTGGGCGTATGGTTCAGCAGCGCCAGCTTTCTGCTTTGCGGGTCCAGGCGCCAGATGCCGGTCGTTGTTGGCGTGGCCTCGTATTCGTCCAGTTGTGGATAAAGTTTCGGATCGCCGTTGCGCGGACGGTCGGAGGTGAACAGGATGCGGTCGTTGGAGTCGTAGAACGGGGACACGTTGTTGTACCGCTCCGGCTGGCCGGGGATCTTGCGCACCGCCACTCGCTCGCCTTGTGCGAAGCCGCTGACCTCGTAAAGCTGCCAGGTCGCGCCGGACAGCATGCTGAATACGGCACGCTTGCCATCCCAGTGCACGGTCGGCTCGCGCACGGCCACTTTCGTGAAGCCGGCTTCGGCGGTCAGATTGCGCAAGGCGCCGTCCGGGTAGCGCAGCATCAGGCCGCCACCGCGCGGCGCTTGCGCGGGGCCCGGCAAGTGGTTGGCGAAGGTGGACAAGCGCGCCGAAAAGTCGGTATGCAGGGGGACCTGGGCGACGAACAGGATTGACGAGGGCGCAAGCCGGGCCGTCAGCGACAGCGTCCGCGACGGCGTTGCCATAGCCCTTGCAGCAGTCGCCGTCGGCGTCCGCGTTGGCGTCGCCGATGCGTTCGCCGCCGCATCCGCCGTAGCTGTGCCGGGTGCGCAGCTGTGGGCGCCAACTCCGTCGCTAACCTGGCCGTCAGCCGCCCCGGCCGCGCAGCTCTGAGCGCCA
>DASWYX010000378.1:0-2823 GCA_036404755.1 Pseudoduganella sp. | reverse complement strand
ATCTGCACCTTGGCGGCGGTGATGAGCCCCTGGTCGTCGTAACCGATCTCGTATTCGTAATAGAAGCAGTGACGCTTGCCGGTCACCATCATGTCGTCATCGCGGTCGGCGCGCAGCTTCACGGGGCGCTTCAGGTGCGCGGCGCTGACGGCGGCGCAGGCGGCCCACAGCGCGGACTGGGATTCCTTGCCGCCAAAGCCGCCACCCATGCGGCGGCATTCCACCACCACGGCGTGCGACGGGTAGTGCAGGGCGTGCGACACCACGTGCTGCATTTCGGTCGGGTGCTGGGTGGAGCAGTAGACGTGCATGCCATTGCCTTCCTTGGGCACGGCATAGGAAATCTGGCCCTCCAGGTAGAACTGCTCCTGGCCGCCCACGTTCAGGGTTCCCTTCAGGATGTTGGGCGAGCGCTCGAAGGCCGCCTGCGCATCGCCGCGCGTCAGGCGCATCGGCGGCACGACAAAGGATTCGGCATCGCGCGCGGCCTGCGGTGTAAGAATCGCGGGCAGCTCTTCGTACTGGATATCGGCCTTGCGTGCAGCGTGGCGCGCGTGGTCGTGCGTGTCCGCCACCACCACGAAGATGGGCTGGCCGATGTATTCGACCTTTTCCTCGGCGAGGATAGGATCGTCGTGGATGATCGGGCCGCAGTCGTTGGTGCCTGGGATATCCTTGTACGTGAACACCGCCACCACGCCCGGCATCGCTTTCACCGGCTCCAGGTTGACGGACAGGATGCGCGCGTGCGCCTTGGTCGACAGGCCCAGCGCCGCGTGCAGCGTGCCTTGCGCTTCCGGGATGTCGTCGGTGTAGACGGCTTCACCCAGCACGTGCAGTATGGCCGACTCGTGCGGATGGCTCTGGCCCACTTCAGCCCAGCCCTTGGCGGCGCCGATGGTCATGAACGATTCGGACTTGCTGTTCATGCTGCAGCCCCTTCCTTGTATGCGTATGCGTTGACGTAGGTATTCGGTACTGCATCTTCCACGCGCGACTCCATCCAGAAGCGGCGCAGCAGGTTCTGCGCGGTGCGCATGCGGTAGTTGGCCGAGGCGCGCATATCGGTCAATGGCGTGTAATCGCGCGCCAGCGCGTCCATGCCGGCGCGCATGGTCTCTTCGCTCCATGGCTGGCCGTTGATGGCCGCTTCCGCCTGCGGCGCGCGGCGCGAGGTGGCGGCCATGCCGCCGTAGGCGATGCGTGCATTGCGCACGATGCCGTTTTCCAGTTCGATCGCAAAGGCGGCGCAGACGGCGGAAATGTCCTGGTCGTAGCGCTTGGCCAGCTTGTAGGTGCGGAATTGCTGGTCTTTCTTCGGCAGCGGGATGCGCACGGCTTCCACGAATTCGCCCGGCTGCCAGTCCTTCTTCATGTAGTCCAGGTAGAAGTCCTGCAACAGCAGCACGCGCTGGCCCTTGTCCGAGCGCAGCACGATTTCGGCGCCCAGCACGATCATCCACGGCGCGGAATCGCCGATGGGCGAGCCGTTGGCCACGCTGCCGCCCAGTGTGCCCGTGCTGCGGATAGGCTGGGAGGCGAAGCGCTGCCACATCTCGTGCAGCGAATCGTTCTGGTACAGGTTGTTGACGGCGCGGTAGGCGTCGTCCAGCGATACGGCGGCGCCGATTTCCAGCTTGCCGTCAGCGATGGCAATGCGATGCAGCTCTTCCACCTGGCGCGTGTAGATCACGTCACCCAGGTTGCGCATCTGCTTGGTCACCCACAGGCCAACGTCGGTGGAACCTGCCAGGATGGTGGCGGTGGGCTTGGCCGCACGCAGCGCCGTCATTTCGGCCAAGGTGCGCGGCGCGTGGAAGGTCTGGCCGTCGTGGGTATAGCTGAACATGGTGTCTCGTTGCAGGTCCTGCAGGGTAGCCTTCAGGGCTTCCCGGTCAAAGCGGACGGCCGGCAGCTCGCCCATGCGGACGGCGGCGTCGATAATGGGACGGTAGCCCGTGCAGCGGCACAGGTTTCCGGACAGGGTTTCATCGATCTCCTTGCGGCAGGGCGGCGCGGCTTTGCCTTCCTGCTTCAGGTACAGGGTCCACAGCGACATCGCAAAGCCCGGCGTGCAGAAGCCGCATTGGGAACCGTGACATTCCACCAGGGCTTCCTGCACCGGATGCAGCGCGCCGTCCGGCTGCTTCAGGTCCTCCACCGAGAAGACAGCCTTGCCGTCCAGCGTTGGCAGGAACTGGATGCAGGAATTCACATTGCGCATTTCCAGTTCGCCGTCCACCAGCGAGGCAATCACCACGGTGCAGGCGCCGCAATCGCCCTCGGCGCAGCCTTCCTTCGTGCCGGTACAGTGCAGGTCTTCGCGCAGATGCTGAAGCACCGTGCGGGTTGGCGACGCGGAATCGACTTCCTGAACGCGGCCCTGGTAAAAGAATCGTATCTTGCTAGTGCTCATTTCGTATTTCCCTTTTTTGCGCCCACTGCCAGGGCCAGCTCACGAGCCAGCGCATTGTGCTGTTCGATCACCAGCGGCAGGTCCACCGTTTGCAGCAGGCCGTCGCGCACGATGATCCTGCCATTGATAATGCTGTTCGTTACATTGGACGGCGTGCAGAACACCAGGGCGGCCACCGGGTCGTGCAGTGCGCCGGCCAGGCCAACCTGGTCCAGCCTGAAGCTGATGATGTCGGCCGACATGCCGGGCTTCAAAGCGCCGATGTCGTCGCGGTTCAGGACCTTGGCGCCGCCCAATGTGGCCAGTTCCAGCGCCTGGCGCGCCGTCATCGCATCCGGGCCGAAGCCCACGCGCTGCAGCAGCATGGCCTGGCGCACTTCGCCCAGCATGTGGGCGCCGTCGTTGGA
>DASWYX010000377.1:0-9929 GCA_036404755.1 Pseudoduganella sp. | reverse complement strand
CGAACGCAATGTGCGCGATTCGGATGCCATCTGCTCCGCCCTGCAGATCATCAACTTCCTGCAGGACGTGGCCTTCGACGAACAGAAAGAGCGCATCTACCTTCCGCTGGAAGTCCTGGCGCGCTTTGCCATCCTGCCGGCCCATATGGACCGCCCGGACAATGATGCCAAATGGCGCGCCATGATGAAGTTCCAGGTCGATCGTGCCCGGGAGCTGATGTTGAGCGGCGCCCCGCTGGCCCTTCGGCTGAAAGGCCGCATCGGCCTGGAGCTGCGCATGGTGGTCCAGGGCGGGCTGCGCATCCTGGAAGCGATCGAAGAGAACGATTACGATGTGTTCCGCCGCCGTCCCAAGCTGGAAAAACGGGACTGGATCAAAGTTTTATGGCGAGCATTACGAATGCGCGGCGCTTACCTATAAAATAGCGGCTTTGACATCCAGGCATCATCTCCATGTCCCCAGACGAATACTGCCAACAAAAAGCCGCAGCAAGCGGTTCCAGTTTCTACTACAGCTTCCTGTTCCTGCCGCCGGAGCGCCGCCGCGCCATCACGGCGCTCTATGCCTTCTGCCGGGAAGTGGACGACACGGTCGATGAATGCACGGATGAATCGCTGGCCCGCATCAAGCTGGCCTGGTGGCGCAACGAAATCGCCCAGATGTACGAGGGCAAGCAGTCGCACCCGGTCACGCAGGCGCTGCAGCCGCACCTGACCGCCTATGACCTGAAACAGGAACATCTGCAGGCCATCATCGATGGCATGGAGATGGACTTGAACCAGACCCGCTACCTGGATTATGCGGGCCTGAGCAAGTACTGCTGGCACGTGGCCGGCGTGGTTGGCATTCTTTCCGCGTCCATTTTCGGCGCCACGCGTCCCGAGACTTTGCAATATGCGGAAAAACTGGGCCACGCCTTCCAGCTCACGAACATCATCCGCGACGTCGGCGAAGATGCGCGCAAGGGCCGCATCTACCTGCCGATCAACGAACTGCAGCAGTTCAACGTAACGGCGGCCGATCTGCTGAACGCGCGCGAAACCGAGAACTTCGCAAAGCTGATGGCCTTCCAGGCCGACCGCGCACAGAAGGCCTATGACGAAGCCTTCGCGCTGCTGCCGAAGGAAGACCGGCGCGCGCAGCGACCGGGCCTGATCATGTCCGCCATCTACCGCACCCTGCTCAATGAAATCCAGGAGGACGGCTACCACGTGCTCAAGCAGCGCATCTCGCTGACGCCGATCCGCAAGCTGTGGCTCGCGTGGAAGACCTGGGTCCGTGGCTAAGCAGATCGCCGTCGTCGGCGGCGGCTGGGCGGGTTGCACGGCCGCTGTCGAACTCACGCAGGCGGGCCACCATGTAACGTTGTTCGAAGCGGCCCGCACGCTGGGCGGCCGCGCGCGCCGCATTTCCACCGACCGCCGCGACCTCGATAACGGCCAGCACATCATGCTGGGCGCGTATTCCGAATCGCTGCGCCTGATGCGCCAGGTGGGCGTGGACCGCCGCGCCGCCCTGCTCACGCTGCCGCTGCAGATGCGCTATCCGGCCGGCTCCGGCGGCATGGATTTCGTGGCGCCGCGCCTGCCCGCGCCGCTGCATGTGGCGATCGCGCTGCTGCGTGCGACCGGCCTGTCGCGCGAGGACAAACTGAGCCTGGCCCGCTTCTCGACCACGGCCCGCTGGATGGGCTGGAAGATGGCCGCCGACTGCAGCGTAGCCGAATTGATGGAACGCTTCGATCAGACGGCGCGGCTGATCCAGCTGATGTGGCGGCCCCTGTGCCTGGCGGCATTGAATACTCCGCTGGAGCGGGCGTCCGCCAATGTCTTCCTGGCCGTCTTGCGCGACAGCCTGGGCGCGCGCCGGTCCGCTTCCGACATGCTGATCCCGCGCGCCGACCTTTCCGCCCTTTTCCCGGACGCTGCCGCCCAATGGCTCACCGCGCGTGGCGCCTCGATCCGTCTTGGCGCCAAGGTGGGCGGCGTGCTGCGCGCCGGCAGCGGCGCCTCGCCGGATGACACTGACGCGGACGGTCGCCCCTGGCGCGTCGAAGCCAGCGGCTCGGCCGTCGGCGGCAGCTGGACCTCGCATTACGACGCTGTCGTGCTGGCCGGCTCCACGGTTGCCACCTCGGCCCTGCTCCAGCAGCACCCGGAAACCGCCGCCCTGGCCGATCAGCTGTCGGCCTTCGAGCATGAGCCCATCACCACCTGCTACCTGCAATACGGCCCCGGCGTTCACCTGGACCTGCCTTTCTACGCGCTGATCGATGATCCGGCGACCCAGCGCTGGGGCCAGTTCGTTTTCGACCGCGCCCAGCTGGACGCCAGCCAGAAAGGCTTGCTGGCGGTGGTCATCAGCGCCTCGACGGCAGCCGTCGCGCAAGGCCAGGAAGCCCTCGTGGCCGCAGTGGCCGCCCAACTGGCCGAGGTGTTCCAGCGCCCCGAACTGAAAGTCCCCGGCTGGTCCAGGGTGATCACGGAAAAGCGCGCCACCTACGCCTGCACGCCGGGTCTTGCCCGTCCTGCAACACAAACGGCCCTCCCCGGCCTGGTGCTGGCCGGCGACTATACCGAGGGCGAATACCCGGCCACCATCGAAATGGCCGTACGCAGCGGTGTGGCTGCGGCGAAAGCCCTGAAGTGACGCCCCGGCTGTCCCCCAATATGGTCGCCTGCTCCCCCAAAACTGCAGCCTGTCGCATGCAACGCGCACGCCACGCGACAAATCCTTACATTGTCAGCATGGAGCATCAGTCAGTTGGAGTTGTTAATGGGCAAGTATGAGTATCTCGAAGCACTGAAGAAAGCCATGGCCGGCCTGCCGCCGGAAACGGCCGCGCGCACGCTGGCCTACTATGAACAGCGCTTCATCGACGGCCTGGCCGCCGGCCGCACCGAGCAGGAAATCGCCGGCGACCTGGATGAGCCGCGCAAGATCGCCATGACGCTGCGCGCCAACGCCCACCTGAGCGCCTTCGAACAAAAGAAAAATCCCGTCAACGCCATGCGCATGCTGGTTTCCTTCGTGGGGCTGGCAATTTTCAATCTGTTCATGGTCATTCCGGCCATGGTGTACGGCGCCATCCTGGTGAGCATTTACGCCTGTGCCTTCGCGTTTTACGTCAGCGGCATTGCCATTACGGCAAGCGGACTGGCCGGCGCCAATGAGCTGGTGCTGAGCGGCCCATTCCAGCATCTCATCGCGTATGCAGAAGAGAATGAGCCAGGCGTGAGCATGCAGACCAAGGTCTCCATCGGCCACGACGGCATCCAGGTCTTCCAGGAGCCGTCGCCCGGCCTGCAGGCGCAGCTCGACGAAGAAACCAGCCGCGCCGAAAAGCTGCTGGACAGCGCCGAAGCGGTGGCCGGCAGCGGCGTGCGCTTCTCCACGGATCTCGACAATGCTTCGCGCACGACGCAGACGGCCATCGGCACGGGATTCGTGCTGCTGGGGATTGCGCTTAGCCTGCTGAGCATTGTCGTCACCAGATTCACCGTGGTCGGCTTCAAGCGCTATGTGCAGATGAACTTCGCCCTGCTCAAAGGAGAACGCAAATGAGCATCCGTTCCCTCGTCAAGATTGGCCTCAGCCTGCTGCTGCTGGCCATTGTGCTGACCGGCGTGTCCTACGCGGCGCTGCGGGCGAACGGCGTGGCCAATCCCACCAGCGCGGCGGGCCGCGCACCGCGTACCGAAATGCGCGAGATTAATGCGGGCATCCATACCGTGGAACTTGTCGGTCCGATCGACCTGACGCTGAAACAGGGCGACGTGCCGTCGCTGAAAGTGCGCGGCGAGCAGCGCCTGCTGGGCAATATCGACACGTCCATGGACGGCAATACGCTGCGCATTGGCACCAAGGGCATGCTCTTCCACCATCGCCGCCCCATCCAGATCGAGCTGGTGCTGCCTTCGCTGCAGGAGCTGGTCGTGAATGGCAGCGGCGATTCGAGCGTGAACGGCTTCAGCGGCGAGCGCCTGGCCTTGCAGCTGCAGGGTTCCGGCAACCTGTCCTTCAACGGCCGCTATCGGGAGGTTGAAGCAGGCGTGCATGGCAGCGGGGATCTGAACCTGAATACGGGCAATAGCGAGGCGGTGTCGCTGGAGATGGTCGGGTCGGGGGCGATTACGTCGAGCGGCAGCTGCAAGACCTTGACCGCTGAGCTGACCGGATCCGGCGACCTCGATGCGCAGCACCTGGCGTCCGATGCGGTCACCGTGAAGCTGGACGGATCCGGCACCACCAATGTGTTTGCCCGGCAGAGCGCGGACGTCACCGTGCGCGGGTCGGGTAATATCCTCGTGTACGGCAATCCGGGCGACCGCAACGTGAGCCGGTCGGGGTCGGGCAGCGTTACCTGGGAGCGTTAGTTCCCCGTCGTCCGTCGCCGCCGGCCGCAGGAAACGCCGCCGGCCTGCCGTTCATGCGCTCCCGCGGCGCGAAACCCACTGGAGCGCATCGCGGCCGGCCTGCAGGCCGCAGGCGAAGCAGGCAGTGAGCAGATACCCGCCCGACGGCGCCTCCCAATCCATCATCTCCCCCGCCACGAACACCCCCGGCATCGCGCGCAGCATGGTCCCGTCCAAAGACTCGAACCTCACCCCGCCCGCGCTGCTGATCGCCTCGTCGATCGGACGCGCCGAGCGAAGCCGCAGCGGCAGCGCCTTGAGCGCCTTCGCCACGCGCTCCATGTCATGGAACTCGTCCTTGCTCAAGACCTCGTGCAGCAAGCCGGTCTTCACTCCCTTGATATGCACGCGGCTCTGCAGGAAGCTCGACATGGAGCGCGACCCGCGCGGATGGCTCAGTTCATCCAGCACGCGCTGATACGGCCAATCCGGCAGCAGATCCAGCTCGATCACCGCACTCCCCTCGGCAGCGATCCGGTCCCGCCACGGCGCGGCGAACGCATAAACCAGCCCGCCCTCGACACCCGTCGCAGTCACGACCATCTGTCCCTTGCGTCCGCCAACCGCCACGGTGGTCAGCGGCTGGCCGGCATAAAGAGCAGCGAAATGCCCGCTCCAGCCGATATCGAAACCGCAATTGGCTGGCGCGAGCGGCGCCACGTCCACGCCGCGCCCGGCCAGCACCGGCGCCCAGGCGCCATCGGAGCCGAGACGCGCCCAGCTCGCGCCGCCCAAGGCCAGCACCACCGCGTCGGCGCGCACGGCAATCTCGCCCTGCGGCGACTCGATGCGCAGCGACCCATCCTCATTCCAGCCCAGCCAGCGATGGCGTTGGTGGAAGTGCACACCGCTCTCGCGCAGGCGGTGCAGCCAGGCACGCAGCAAGGGCGCAGCCTTCATCTCGGTCGGAAACACGCGGCCCGACGTGCCCACGAAAGTATCGATGCCCAGCGAATGGACCCAGTCCCGCACCTGCTGCGGCCCGAACGCATCCAGCATGGGGCGCAGCACGGGCGCGCGGCCGCCATAGCGTGTGACGAAGCGGGCATAGTCCTCGGCGTGCGTGATATTCATGCCGCCGCGCCCCGCCAGAAGGAACTTGCGCCCGACGGACGGCATGGCGTCATACACGTCAACACGCACGCCGCCGGCAGCCAGTTCCTGCGCCGCCATCAGGCCCGCCGGGCCGCCGCCGATGACGGCAATGGATTGTTCTAATTTGCTCATAATTCAGGCATACTGCCTTTACAACAATGAAGGAGATATTGATGGGCGCAGCATTCTGGGTCAAACGCTACCTGCTTGCGGCAGTGCCGCTGTTTGCCATTCTCGCGGTAATCGAATACGTGAAAGGTAGCGCGACAGCGGTAGATTACCTCAGTGCGGGTGCATGGGCCGCGGTCGCGGCAGCGATCTTTGTCGGCGCGGCGTATCGCCGCTACAAGAAAGCGATGGACTGCCCGATGTGCGAGGACATCACGCAGCCTCGCAAAAAGACTTAACCGCCCGTCACCGGCGGGAAGAACGCGACTTCAGCGCCGGCCGGCACCGGCGTCTCCGCCGTGCACATGACCTGGTTGCAGGCCATGCGCAAGGCGCGGCCCTCGCTTAACGCTTCGGCCCAGGGCGCGCCGCGCAGGATCAGCCAGGCGCGCACACCGCCCACCGTCGTCACGCCGGCCGGCAACGTCACGCGCTCGCCCGGCTTGCCCATGGCTTCGCGCACGCTGGCGAAGTATTTCAGGTTGATTTCCATCTCAGTACAACAATTCGCTGAAGGGGATGAAGCGCACGACGTCGCCCGCCTGGATGGCGTGGCCGGGCGGGTTGTCCACCAGGCCGTCGCCCCAGACGGTGGACGTCAACACGCCCGAACTCTGGTTCGGGAACAGGTCCAGGCCACCCTTCTGGTTGATTTTCACGCGCAGGAATTCATTGCGGCGGTCCGGCTTGGGCCAGTTGAAGTCCGCACGCAGCTCGTAGCCGCGCGGTCCCTCGCCCTCGCTTACGCCCTGCAGCTTGAGGATGAAGGGCCGCACGAACAGCAGGAAGGTGATGAAGCTCGATACCGGATTGCCCGGCAGGCCGAGGAAGAAGGCATCCTGCACTTCGCCGAAGGCCAGCGGCTTGCCCGGCTTCACGGCGATCTGCCACATATTCAGCTTGCCTTCCGCTTCCACGGCCGGCTTGATGTGATCCTCTTCGCCGACGGATACGCCGCCCGATGTGATGATCAGGTCATTGCCGTCCGCCGCCTTGCGCAACACGGCGCGGGTTGCGTCCAGCGAATCGGGCACGATGCCGAAGTCACTGATTTCGCAGCCCAGGTTCTCCAGCAGCGCGCGCAGCGTGAAGCGGTTCGAGTTGTAAATCGCGCCCGGCGCCAGCGGCTCGCCCGGCATCGCCAGTTCGTCGCCCGTAAAGAAGACGGCCACGCGCAGTTTGCGCCTGACCGGCAACTCGGCCAGGCCGACGGAAGCGGCAAGGCCCATCTCCTGGCTGCGCAGGCGCGTGCCTGCCGGCAGGATCACGCTGCCATTGGTGATGTCCTCGCCCGCGCGGCGTATCCATTCGCCGGGCTTCGGCGCATGGCGCACGGTCACCACATTGCCATTCAACTCGCACTGCTCCTGCATCACGACCGCATCAGCACCCTCGGGAATCAGGGCGCCGGTGAAGATGCGGGCTGCAGTACCCGGCAATAGCGGCTGGCCCACGTGGCCGGCCGGAATACGCTGGGAAACCGTCAGCGAAGCGCTGCCGCTGGCACAATCCGCGGAACGCACGGCGTAGCCGTCCATCTGCGTATTGTCTGCGCCAGGCACGTTCATGCCGGAGACCTGTGACTTGGCGAGCACCCGGCCATTGGCGGCCAGGGTGTTGACGGTCTCGGTCTCTTTCACGGGACGTGCGGCCGACAGCAGGAAGTCGAGGGCTTCCTTCACGGCCAGCATGGGCTTCGCTTGCGGTTTGTTCATCGTTTTACAGTCCAGTATTGGCAGCGATATAGGCCTTCACCTTCTCCACGTCCGGCGGCATCACGACAAACTTTTGCGGCAGCTTTTCGATGTCCTCGAAACCGGCCGGACGCTCGGCATCTTCGCCCAGCGCTTCCAGGATGGTTTCATTGAACTTCGCAGCCAGCGCGGTTTCCAGCACGATCATCGGCACGCCAGCCTCCATGAACTCCTTGGCGACCTTGATGCCGTCGGCGGTGTGGGTGTCGATCACGATGCCGTAATCGTCCGCCACGTCGCGGATGGTCTGCACGCGGTCGGCGTGCGTGGACTTGCCGGACTTGAAGCCGTATTTCTCCACCAGCTTGAACTCGTCGCCATCGCTGCCCGGCTTGCCGGACAGGTCGAAGCCGCCCTGGGTTTCAACCTTGTGGAACAGTTCGCGCACGCGCTTGCCGTCACCGGCAGTCAGGTCGAAGATGAAGCGCTCGAAGTTGGATGCCTTCGAGATGTCCATCGACGGGCTGGTGGTGTGATACGTTTCGGCCGACTTGCGCACGCGATAGACGCCGGTGCGGAAGAACTCGTCCAGCACGTCGTTCTCGTTGGTGGCGACCACCAGCTTGTCGATCGGAAGGCCCATCTGGCGGGCGATATGGCCGGCGCAGATATTGCCGAAGTTACCCGACGGGACGGTGAACGATACCTTCTGCTCATTGGCCGTGGTAGCGGCCAGGTAGCCGCGGAAGTAGTACACGACCTGCGCGACCACGCGCGCCCAGTTGATCGAATTCACGGTGCCGATTTTCTGGCGGGCCTTGAACTCCAGGTCGTTCGAAACTGCCTTGACCATGTCCTGGCAATCATCGAACACGCCCTCGACGGCAATGTTGAAGATGTTCGGGTCCTGCAGGGAGAACATTTGCGCGGTCTGGAAGGCGCTCATTTTCTTGTGCGGCGACAGCATGAAGACACGAATGCCCTTCTTGCCGCGCATCGCGTATTCGGCGGCGCTACCGGTGTCGCCGGAAGTGGCGCCGAAGATGTTCAGTTGGGCGTCATGCTTGGCGAGCGTGTATTCGAACAGGTTGCCAAGCAGTTGCATCGCCATGTCCTTGAAGGCCAGCGTTGGGCCATTGGACAGCGCTTGCAGCACCAGTTTTTTGCCGGCGTTCTCTTCGAGCACGCGCAGCGGGGTAATGTCGGCAGATTTCTCGTCCTTGCGGGCGTTGCGGTATACGTCGGCGGTATAGGTCTTGTGGGCCAGCGCCTTCAGGTCTGCTTCCGGGATATCGGTGGCGAACTTTTTCAGGATTTCTACGGCCAGGTCGGCGTAGGACAGCTTGCGCCAGGCGGTCAGCTCGGCGTCGCTAATCTGAGGATACTCAAACGGGAGGTACAGGCCACCATCAGGTGCCAGGCCGCCCAGAAGGATGTCGGAAAAATGCTGAGGGGATTTTGCTGCAGCCGATGCATCGGCGCGGGTAGACACGTATTGCATAAGTTAGGAAATCCGATTGAGCATGGTTCGACGGACTCCTATTATAGTGCGAAAACGGCACGTCTTAGGGGGTGAACTCGGCGCCAGCCCCGCGACGTGCCGCTGCTACGCCACTCAGCAGGCGGGATGATTCACCGTTACCACGTGCACGGCCAGCCCGCCGAGCGAGGTTTCCTTGTACTTGGCCTGCATGTCGGCGCCCGTCTGGCGCATGGTTTCGATCACCTCGTCCAGCGACACGAAGTGCGTGCCATCGCCCTTCAAAGCCAGCGAAGCGGCAGTAATCGCCTTGACCGCGCCCATGCCATTGCGCTCGATGCAGGGAATCTGCACCAGGCCGCCGATCGGGTCGCAGGTCATGCCCAGGTGATGTTCGATGCCGATTTCGCCGGCATTTTCGATCTGCAGGTTGGACCCGCCCAGCGCAGCGACCAGTCCCGCAGCCGCCATGGCGCAGGCGACGCCCACCTCGCCCTGGCAGCCGATTTCGGCGCCGGAAATCGACGCATTGCGCTTGCACAGCATGCCGATGGCCGCCGCCGTCAGCAGGAATATGCGCACGCCGGACACCGGATCGAGCGGTTTGCAGTCCTCTGCGTAATATTTGAGCACCGCCGGGATAATGCCGGCCGCGCCATTGGTCGGCGCCGTCACGACACGGCCGCCGGCGGCGTTTTCTTCATTCACGGCCATCGCGTACAGGCTCACGCCGTTCAGCGCATCGTGCGGCAGATGGTCGGCGCGGTCCGGCTTCTGCGCCTGGCGCCACAGGCTGGCCGCGCGGCGCTTCACGTGCAGGCCGCCCGGCAGCTGGCCGTCCGTCTCCAGCCCGTGCTCGATACAGTCGCGCATCACGTGCCAGATGCGGTCCAGGCCTGCGTCCAGTTCCGCCTCACTGATGCGGGTCAGCTCATTGGCGCGCAGCATTTGCGGGATCGACAAGCCAGTGCGCCGGCCGTGCGCCAGCAGATCGGCCATGGTGTCAAAAGGATAAGGAATTTCCACCTTCGGCGCGCCATCGCTCGCCGCCTGCTCGCCTTCGGCGCGGATAAAGC
>DASWYX010000376.1:0-11138 GCA_036404755.1 Pseudoduganella sp. | reverse complement strand
CTCAACGTCGCCGGCATGTTCACCAACGATATCATCGGCAGCTCGCGCTCAGACACCGGCAAGGTGGACGACAAGCAGGTGCGCCTGTTCGCCGAAGGCGTGCCCGCGGCGAAGGAAATGAGCGAAGCCGTGCGCAATCTGGTCACCACCGGCGGTGAAAACGACTCCATCAGCCGCCAGCTGGCGCGCCACGTGAAAGAGCAGGGCGAGCGCTATGTGCCGGGCTTCAAGGTCTGCGTGATCCAGCGCCGCGACCGTTACCTGCGCGGCGGCGATCACATGCCCTTCCTGGAACGCGGCTTTGCGGCCCTGCGTTTCACCGAGCCGGCCGAGGACTTCTCCCACCAGCACCAGAACCTGCGCACCGAGAACGGCAAGGTGTACGGCGATCTGCCGGAGTACAACGACTACAACTACATCGCCCAGGTCGCGCGCGTGAACGCCGCCGCACTGGCCACGCTGGCCAACGCGCCGGCCGCGCCGCAGCAAGTCAAGCTGCGCACCGCACAACTGGAGAACGACTCCACGTTGGTATGGCAGGCCAACCGCGAATCCGACGTCGCCGGCTACCGCGTCGTGTGGCGCGACACCACGGCCGCCGACTGGCAGGGCAGCCAGTTCGTGGGCAATGTGACGGAAGCGAAGATCCCGCTGTCCAAGGACAATGTCTTCTTCGGCGTGCAGGCAGTCGACAAGGACGGCAACGTCAGCCCCGCCACCTATCCGTCGCCGCAGCGCTGATCCCGGCAGGGTCGCGCTAATCCGGCAGGGGCGGCGTTCATCGCAAGCCGCCCCGCCGGCGCCTGGCATGGTGCAAAGTTGCCATGACAATTTTGTCATGCCATGAGAGACTGATGCGATGAAACCACAATTTGTGCTGCTGGCGGCCCTCGGTGCCGCGTCCCTGCTGGCCTTTGCCCAACCGACCGCAAAACTTGGCGAGCCATGGATCGTTTCCGGCCCCGCGCCGGACCACTATGAAATCGGCGTGGATAGTGAAGGCTATACGCGCGGCAGCAATGCGAAATACCTGCGCGCCAGGTCGGAGTCCGAGGAGGGCTGGGCCTCGCTGATGCAGCAGTTTTCCGCCAACGACTATCGCGGCAAGCGCGTGCGCTTTCACGCCATGGTGCGCACACGCGATATCGGCAAGTGGGCGGGCTTGTGGATGCGCGTCGACCGGCCCGGCCCGGAGGTGTCTGCCTTCTATAACAGCCAGGACAAACCGATCAAGGGCACGACGGGCTGGCAGGAGCGCAGCGTCGTACTCGACGTGGCGCCCGATGCCAGCATCATTTCCTTTGGCGTGATTGGCGCCGGCAAGGGAACGGTGTTGATCGATGACCTGAAGATCGAAGTGGTCGGCAAGGACGTCCCCACGAGCAGCATGCCATCCGGCCAGCATGCCCTGGCCAGCAAGCCGAACCTGTGAGCGCGGCGGCTGATCATCACGACCCTGATGCGGCGCTGCGCCAGCTGACGGCACTCACGCCGCGTCAGGCGGCGTTCAGCGCCGTGCTGGTGCTGCTGCTTGTCGCCGCAGGCTTTTATCGGCGGGATTACGCGTGGCTGGCGCTGTTTGCCGCGCTGCTCACGCAATGCGGCGCCAGCCTGGCAGGCCTGCGCCTATTGCGGCTTGTGCTGCCGCGCGACGCCTCCTGGTCCTGGTGCTGGGGCGCGTTGCCGCTCGCGCTGCTGGTCGGCGCCTCCCTGGCAGAGCTGCTGTATCGCCATCTCACGCTGCCATGGCTGCTGCCCGCATTGTCGGCAACCCAGTTGCTGGTCGCCGCGCTGTGCTTCGGCGCCGCCGTGATCGCGCTGCCCTTGCTGAACGCGCGCCGCCAGGCCAACGCGCTGCAGCTGGCGGACCTGCGGCAGGCAGCGTTATCGGCCGAACTCAAGTCGCTGCAAGCCCAGGTCGAGCCGCACTTCCTGTACAACACGCTGGCCAACACGCGCTACCTCATGCGGCATGAGCCGGACAAGGCCATCGTCATGCTGGACCATCTGATCGCCTACCTGCGCACGGCCTTGCCGGACATGCGCGCGGCCATGTCGACCGCCGGCCGCGAGCTCGAGCTGGCCAGCCACTATCTGTCCTTGATGGCGATCCGCTATGGCGACCGCCTGAGCACCAGCATCGACTGCCCGGCAGCGTGCCGCGGCGCGGCGATGCCGCCCCTGATGCTGATGTCGCTGGTGGAAAACGCAGTACAGCATGGCCTGGAACCGAAGCCCGGCGCGGTACACATTGCGGTGCAGGTCTGGGAGGAGCAGGACAGCCTGCACGTGCTGGTGTCGGACACCGGCGCAGGCCTCGGCGCCGGCGCCGCAGTACTGGGCAGCGGCGTCGGCTTGCGCAATGTGCGCGAGCGCTTGCATGCCCTGTATGGCGAGCGGGCCGCGTTCACGCTGCGTGCAGGCGAAGGCGCGACCGAAGCGCTGCTGCAACTGCCGCTGCACAGGGAGACTGTATGACCAATATGACGACATGCATCCTGATTGCCGACGATGAGCCGCTGCTGCGCGCCGAACTGGCGGAGCAGCTGCGCCGGCTATGGCCCGAGGCCGCGCTGCATGAAGCGGAGGACGGCTATTCCGCGCTGCGCATGGCGCGCGAGCTGGCGCCCGACATCGCCTTCCTCGACATCCGCATGCCCGGCCTGAGCGGACTGGAAATCGCCGCGGCCTTCAGCGCGCGCGTGCATGTGGTCTTCGTCACGGCCTACAGCGAGCACGCGCTGGAAGCCTTCGACCAGGGCGCGGTCGATTATGTGCTGAAGCCGATCGATCCGGCGCGGTTCGCACGCACCGTGGCGCGTGTACGCGAGCGGCAGGCCTTGCCACCGGCCGATCTGGGCCGCTTGATGCAGCGGCTGGAGCGTCCTGCGGCCGCACCGTCGTGGATACAGGCGTCCGTGGGCCAGACCGTGCACTTCATCGACCTGAAGGACATTCTTTACTTCACCGCCGAGGACAAATACACCCGCGTCGTGACGGAGACGCTGGAAGCCCACATCCGCACGCCCCTGAAGGAACTGGCGGAATCGCTGGAAAGCGCGGGGTTCTGGCAGGTGCACCGCAGCCACGTGGTCGCCGTCAAGCGCATTGCAGCCGCGGTGCGGGAGGGGGATGGCGCGATGTGGCTGACGTTGCGCCAGCACACGGCGCGCCTGCCCGTCAGCCAGCGTTACCAGTACCGTTTCAAGGCGATGTAGAACTCAGACCTTGCGCGGCAGGTTGGCCAGGAAGGCGTGGATCTGCGACACCACGTTCGCGCCTTCGCCCACGCCTGCCGCCACGCGCTTGGTGGAGCCGGCGCGCACGTCGCCGATGGCGAACACGCCGGGCACGCTGGTTTCCAGCGAGGCGCGCACCGGCATGTTCTTCGGATAGACGCCGTTCTCGAAGTTGGCGCGGCACTGGGCCTTGGCCACGTCGAAGCCGGTGCGGATGAAGCCCTGCTGGTCAACGTCCACGCCGCAGTCTTCCAGCCAGGCCGTGTTCGGGTCGGCGCCGATGAAGAGGAACATGCGGCAGACGTCGCAGTTCTCTTCCTGACCGGTCCGGTTGTTGCGGAACAGGACCTGCTTCAGGCCTTCCTCATCGCCTTCCAGCGCCACCACTTCGGTGTGCGTGTGCAGTTCGATGTTCGGCGTGGATTTGATGCGGTCGATCAGGTAGGTGGACATGGTCGCCTTCAGGCCATCGCCCCGGATCACCATGTGCACCCGTTTCGCGAAGCCGGACAGGAACACGGCCGCCTGGCCGGCGGAGTTGCCGCCGCCCACCAGCACGATTTCCTCCGAAGCGCACAGGCGCGCTTCAATCGGCGAGGCCCAGTAATAAATGCCCTTGCCCTCGAACTGCTTGATGTTGGCCAGCGGCGGACGGCGGTAGCGCGCGCCGCAGGACAGCACGACGGTCTTCGCCTTGATGCGCTGCCCCTCGGCCGTTTCGACCTGCAGCGGATAGGTGTCGCAGATCATGCGCGCGGCGGGCGCGGGGATGGCGATCTCCACGCCGAACTTCTGCGCCTGCACGTAAGCGCGGCCTGCCAGGGCGCCGCCGGAAATGCCGGTCGGGAAGCCGAGGTAGTTTTCGATGCGGGCGCTGGCCGCAGCCTGGCCGCCGTAAGCGCGCTGCTCCAGCGCCAGCACGGACAAGCCTTCCGAACCCGCATACACGGCCGTCGCCAGGCCCGCGGGGCCGGCGCCGACAACGACGACGTCCCACACCTTCTCGGTGTCGAGGTCCGGCAGCATGCCGAGGCAGCGGCCGATGTCGGCGAGGGTCGGGTTTTTCTTCACTGCGCCATCCGGGCAGACGACCAGCGGCCAGTCGTCATCGGTCGGCTGGTAGTATTCGCACAGCGCGCGCGCCTGCTCGTCTTCCTTCGGATCGAGCACGCGGTAGGGATGGGCATTGCTGTTGAGGAAGGCGCGCAGGTGGAACAGGGCGCCGTTGCCCGGCGGGGACACCAGCAGCAGGCCGCCGCCCTCCGATTCCAGCAGGCCGACGCGGCGCAGGATCAGGGCGCGCACGATGCGTTCGCCCAGCTCCGCTTCCGCAATGACCAGTGCACGCAGGTTTTCCGGCGAGATCACCAGCGCTTCCACGTCCGTGCGGGCAAAGGCATTGACCAGGGAAGGGCGGCCCGCCAGCTGCGACACTTCGCCCGTGAATTCACCCGGACCGTGCTCGGTCATGTGCGAGGAATTGCCCAGGCCATCGTAGCGGGCGATCTCGATCGCGCCGGACAGCGTGACAATCAGGCCGAAGGTGCTGTGGCCCGCTTCCAGGATGCGTACACCGCGCGGGTAGGTGCGCTGCGTGCCGAAGCGCTGGATGCGTTTGAGTTCAATTTCGTTGAGCACAGGGTTGACCTGGTGCATGCGGGTGGCCAGGACTGCCGGCATCGCAGGCACTTGCTCATCTTTGTTGGACTCGGGTTCGAATTCGGGGGCGCTCATGTTGCTGATCTCCTTAACTAACCGCCAGTGTAAACTAATTGAATAACCTTGCCTGAAATTCACATATGCATATACGTTCGCTGCCAGCCTCCGAGCTGGACGTTTTCCTCGCTTATCTCCATCAGCACCTGCTGGACAACGGCCGCGATGGCGCGCCGCTGTTCCAGCCTATGCCGCGCGGCCAGGGCTTCCCGCCGGAGAAGGGCGCGGCCTTTCGCAACGGCGCGCAGGCGGCGCTGGGGCAACCGGGCTGGCGCCGCGTGTGGGTGGCGGAGGGCGAGGGTGGCATCATGGGACATATCGACCTGCGCTCGCGGCCCGAGCCCGGGACGGCGCATCGCGCCATGCTGGGCATGGGCGTGCAGCGCGATGTACGCCGCGCCGGCGTCGGCATGGCGCTGCTGGATGCTGCCATCGCCTGGGCCTCGGAGCAGGAGCTGGCATGGATAGACCTGGAAGTTTTGAGCGCAAATGCGCCAGCCGTGGCGCTGTACCGCAAGCGGGGTTTCGTGCAGACCGGCGAGATCGCGGATATGTTCCGCATCGACGGCGAAAGCCTCACTTATACCTATATGAGCCTTGCGCTCCAAGCGGCGCCGCGCCAGCCGGTTTAAAATGGGCGTTTTGGTCACGCATTTGGAATCCGATGGCTTACAAGACAATCGCCGACACGATCGGTAATACACCGCTGGTGCAACTGGTGCGCATTCCCGGCGCCGACGCTGCGGCGCGCGGCAACATCATCCTGGGCAAGCTGGAAGGCGACAATCCTGCCGGTTCCGTGAAGGACCGCGCCGCGATGTCCATGCTGCGCCGTGCCGAAGAACGCGGCGACATCAAGCCGGGCGACACCCTGATTGAAGCCACCAGCGGCAATACCGGCATCGCGCTGGCGATGGCGGCCGCGATCCGCGGCTACAAGATGCTGCTGCTGATGCCGGAGAACCTGAGCGAGGAGCGCCGCCAGAGCATGGCCGCCTACGGCGCGCAAATCATCCTGACGCCGAAAACGGGGGGCATGGAATATGCGCGCGACTTGGCGGAGCAGATGCAGAAGGACGGCAAGGGCATCATCCTCGACCAGTTCGCGAACGGCGACAATCCGCGCGCCCATTACGAGGCAACGGGGCCCGAAATCTGGCGCGATACGGAAGGACGCGTCACCCACTTCGTCAGCGCCATGGGCACCACCGGAACGATCATGGGTGTTTCCCAGTTCCTCAAGGAGAAGGACGAGAATATCCGCGTCATCGGCGCGCAGCCGGAAGAGGGTTCATCGATCCCGGGCATCCGCAAATGGCCGGAAGCCTATCTGCCGAAGATTTACGACAAGGCGCGGGTGGATCAGATTGAATACGTTTCGCAGGCCGCGGCGGAGCGCATGGCGCGCCGCATGGCTGCGGAGGAAGGCATCTTCTGCGGGATTTCGGCAGCAGGCGCCTGTGAGATTGCACTGCGTATTTCGCAGACCGTGGAAAACGCAACGATCGTGTTCATCGTGTGCGACCGCGGTGACCGATATCTCTCGACCGGGGTGTTCCCGGCCTGAAAAACACATTCCCTCTCCCCTCGGGAGGGGAGGGAATCGTCACTCCGGAGAGGCTGGATCAGCCTTTCGACGGTGTTTCGCCTTCTTTAGGCTTGAATTGCTTGTCGCTGATGCGGAACTTGTTGCGGCGGTCGCCCATCAAGTAACGCAGGTCACGGATGCTCAGGTCGCTGACCTCGTGCATGCGGATCAGCAGGGAAGCGCCCACCGGCAGGCGGTGATGGCGGATCTTGCTGATCACTGGCGGGGCCACTTCCAGGGCGCGCGACAGGGCCGCGTCATTCTTCAGACGCAGGTTTTCGATCAGGGTGTCCAGCAGGCGATTTGGGTTGTACTGCAGCAGATCATCGCCTTCCGACTCGCTGTTCATATCAATGCCGACTTGGTTGGTCATGTTGTCTGTTCCTTCTGTAAAGTTGTCCTGCAAAGTGAAACACTCGGAGCTCGATCTTGCTGCGTTAATGTCTTCCTTCACTGAGGAACGAAATCACACACTGACGGATTCCGGGATAACAAGTTTCATAATATATACACAATTATACAACAGTAGGCTTTGGCAATACTTATTAGCAACAAAAAATATAAAAATGCTCTCGCTCGCCGTTGTCGTGTTGCAACATTGTGAGAGAATTCTACCCCATTTTTTGTGCTAGGGTAATGCTGGAGCATGTCTAACGTGCAAGCTTAAGTATACCTTCAGGTTACAAAAGTTGCTGCACAATACAAGGCCATATATCTGCACAATATATGCTGCTTAGCAACTTTTTCAACCGCGTTTTACGCTTGCTTACAAACTCTCGCCCCGTGACAGGCGCACGGCGCGCCCAAGCTCCACTACCGACATCGCATAGAAATAGCTGCGGTTGTATTGAGTGATTGTGTAGAAATTATTGCTACCGACCCAGTACTCCGTTGGCTCAGAGCCGTTTTGCAAATCCACCAGGCCATAAAGCATGCCCGGCGGCAAGGAGGATGTGGTGACAACACCGGCCGCCATCAAGTCTTCGGCGCGGAATTTTGCTTCAAGTCCCTGATTGATATAGGTTTCCCAGGCGCGGGACGGGGAAACGGTGGCGGCGTACACGAGCGGACCTGCATCGTCGCGTCGCCAGCCATGGCCCACCAGGAAGGAGGCCACGCTGCCGATGGCGTCGGCAGCGGAATTGCGCAGGTCGATCTTGCCGTCGCCATCGAAGTCGACGGCAAACCTGGCAATATTGCCCGGCATGAATTGCACCATGCCGACGGCGCCGGCAAAGGAGCCCGTCAGCGCAAATGGATCAGTGCCGGTCTGGCGGGCATACAGCAAGGTCTGCTCCAGCTCGCTGCGGAAGAAGGCCATGCGCGACTCGCGGTTCGGCGCTTCCGGGTAGGAGAAGGCGAGCGTGGTCAGCACATCCATCACGCGGAACTTGCCCATGTCCCGGCCATAAATCGTTTCCACACCGATGATACCGACAATCACTTCGGCCGGAACGCCGTACAGCGCTTCGGCGCGCGCCAGCGTGTCACGGTTTTCGTTCCAGAAATTCACCCCTGCATTGATGCGGATGGGCTCGATGAAGCGGCTGCTGTAGGCTTGCCAATTCTTCGGCTTGCCCGGCGGCGCGGGCTTCACCAGTTGCACGGCGGATTCGATATAGCGCACCTGCAGGAAGAGATTCTCCAGTTCGCTGCGCTGGTAGCCGTGCTTTTCCACCATTTCGTCGAAGAATTGCTGCACTTCCTTCCACTGCCCGAAATTGACGAACTCTCCCGTGTAATCGATGGCCGGCTTTTTCGGCGGCGCAGGTTTTTTCGACTTCTTGGCCGGCTTGCGCGATGCAGCATACGTCGCGGCCTGGGCGTCGATCGCCGGCAGGGCCGCGCCAGCCCCCATCATGGCTGCCAGCAGCAGGGCGCCAAGCTGGCGTGGGCGGTAATGCGATTTCAGTTTCATTGCGATTGCTTCAACAATTTCGCCAGCCGTTTGACTGACTGTGTTCTTTCATCGGTCCGCGGCACGCCGTACTTGAGCGCGCCGTAGAGTTCCAGGAATGCGGTCATGGCAGCGCGCTTTTCCCCCGGCACATCCAGCGCCAGCAGGCGGCGGGACAGGGTGATCGGCCCTTCATCCGGACTGCGCTGCACGCCGCGCCGCGCCAGCCCTTCGCAGAAGGCGCGGAAGGCGGCGTCCACCGGGTCCGTCTGGCGCACTTGCTGGCGCCAGCGTGCCAGGCCGATCAAGGCGGCGATCAGGGCCAGTCCGGCCAGCGTACGCCAGGTCGCGAATGCATCAGCTAGTTCCTTGAGGAAATTTTGCTGCCTGTCTGGATTGTAATCCAGGACCCATTGGTTCCAAGCATTATTCATCGCACTGACGTTAAAACGCATCTTCGACAGCCACGAATCCTTGTCGTTCTGTAAAGCGGCCAGCCCTTGGAAGCCGAAGGGGGCCGGCGGGGGCAGGGCGCGCGCCAGGCTCTGGCGCACCCGCTCGGGCGCAATGGCGGCCGTGGGGTCGATCCGCACCCAGCCCCGTGCACCCAGCCCCACCTCGGCCCAGGCGTGGGCGTCGGACTGGCGCACGGTGTAATAACCGTCCACCGGGTTGAATTCGCCGCCCTGGTAGCCGGTGACCACGCGCGCCGGCAGGCCGGCGGCGCGCATCAGGAACACGAAGGCACTGGCGTAGTGCTCGCAGAAGCCCTGGCGGGTCTGGAACAGGAATTCATCGATGCTGTCGCGGCCCAGCAGCGGCGGCTCCAGCGTGTATTCGAACTTCTCCTTGCGGAACAGGGTCAGCACGGCGCGCACCGCCGCTTCCGGCGTGTCGTGGCTTGCCAGCATGCGGCCCAGTTCCAGCGCGCGCGGGTTGAAGCCGGCCGGCAGCAACAACCAGCGCCGCATCTGTTGCGGCTCCAGCACGGGCTGCAGCGTGTAGCTGGTGTGGGCGCTGGACACGTAGCGCTGGCGCTTGGACACCGGCGCGGCGGCGATGGATTCGAATTCGTCGGTGCGGCTGGCGTGCAGGTCGCCCAGCATCACGCGCATATCGCTGTATTCCAGCGTGAACAGGAAGCGCTTGTTGCTGGGCTCCATGGTCACTTCGTAGGGGTATGCGTTGCCGCGGGTTTGCACGTGCTCGTCGTTCAGGCTGGTCAGGAAGCGCCCGCCGCGGGTCCAGGTGCGGCCATCGTAGTTGCTGAGGACCAGGCCGCGCCAATACAGCTTGTCCTGCGAGGGCGCACCGTCGTTGAAGCGCACGCGGAAGGCGACTTCGTCCGACAGCGCCAGGGCGGACATGGAACCGGGCGCCATCGTGTCCGCAATGCCGGTGCGACCGCCCTGGGCGTCGCCGGGCAGGCCCCACAGCGGGCCCTGGATGCGGGGGAAGGCGACGAACAGCAGCAGCCCGAGCGGGGCCGCCATCAGGAACATCTTGCCGGACGTTTTCAGGCGCGTGGCCAGCGGCGGCACCTTGCCCGTGTACTGGAAGGTCAGCTGGGCGGTCAGCAGCACCACCAGCGTGACCATCATCGTCAGCGCGGTAAGGATGGTCTGCGAGTAGAAGAAATTCGTCAGCAGCAGGAAGAAGCTGAGGAAGGTCACCACGTACAGGTCGCGCCGCGCATGCATCTCCAGCAGCTTGAAGGCGAGCAGCAGCGCCAGCATGGCCACGCCGGGATCGCGCCCCAGCAAGGTGCGGTAGGAATACATCACGCCGGCCATGGCGGCAATCGAAATTGGCAGCAGCAGCCACAGTGGCGGCATGCGCGTGCCGCGCAGGGTGATCACGGCGCGCCAGGCCAGCGTGAGCAGCACCGTGGCGCAGGTCCACAGCGGCAGGTGATTGAAGTGGGGCACGATCACCAGCAGGGAGGACAGCAGGAGCAGCAGGGTGTCCGCCTTGTCGCGGGTCAGCCGCTGGGCGGCCACGCGCCAGGACGAGCCTTCGTCGCGCGCCATGCCGGCGCGGCTCATGCCGCGGTTCGTGCCCCGTCTTTCGGTGAAGCCTGGTGGCGGGCCGTTCATGCCGCAGCCTCCTGGCCGTACAGGGCCAGCGCGCGCAGGCAGGCCGCCTGGTGCGCGTCGCCATTGGCGGGCGGGTAGTAGTGCTGGGCGATGCGGAAGGAGTAGGGCAGGGCGCGCCGTTCGGCTTCCAGTACCCAGGCGGCCATGCGCGACAGGCGCAATTCCACGTCCAGCTGGTGCGGCAGCTGGCTGAAGTCCAGCCCCAGTTCGGCCACGGCGCCGCCTTCGAACTGCTTGGTCAGCAGGTTGCCGCCCAGCGAGGGATCGACGCGCGCGATCTGGCGCCAGGCCAGGTGGCGGATCGGATCGCCCGGCTGGTAGCTGCGCACGCCGCTGAAATTATCCAGGCCCACGGTGCCGTAGCCGTCTTCGCTGGCGGCGCCGCGCGTGGGCAGGGGCGGCGGATTGGCTTCGGGCTGGGGATAAACCAGGATTTTGATGTCCGGCTGCCAGTAGCTCCAGGCGTTGAACAGGCCAAGTGGGAAACGGGTAGAGAGGCGCACGCGCGGCGCCTTCAGCCAGCCCCGCTCGCGCGCGGGCAGGGCCAGCACGGCCACGCCGCTGCCGCGCGCCGGCACGTCCACCACGTGGCGCGGCTCGCC
>DASWYX010000375.1:0-4492 GCA_036404755.1 Pseudoduganella sp. | reverse complement strand
GGGAAGGTGGCGGCGGAGGGTGTGGTGCAGCTGCCGCACGCGCTGGGCGAGGCCTGGTCGACGCCGTTGTATGCCGACCTGAAGGCCAGCGCCTACAGCTACGAGCTGGACGACTTCTACAACATGAGCTACCTGCAGTCGAACAGCAGTTATGCCGACACCGGCGGCACGAGCGGGCAATGGAACGCGCCGACCGTGCACGCGATCCGCACCCAGCCGACAGCCGCCGCGCCAGCGCCCATCAAGCGCGGCACGCTGCAGATCATCGACAGCTTCAAGTCGCCCCAGCTGGGCAACGAGCGCAAGCTGCGCATCTACCTGCCGCCCGGCTACGAGGAAGACGGCAGGAAGCGCTACCCGGTCCTGTATATGCACGACGGCCAGAACCTGTTCGATGCGAAGACCGCCTCGTACGGCGTCGAGTGGAATATCGACGAAGTGGCGGACCGCATGATCGCCGAGGGCAGCATGCAGGAGGTGATCGTTGTCGGCATCGACAACACGGCCGACCGCATCGCCGAGTACACGCCCTGCTGCGATCCGAAGTACGGCGGCGGCAAGCTGAATGATTACGCGAAGTTCATCGTGAAGACCGTGAAGCCGTGGGTCGACGGGCACTATCGCACGCTGAAGGACCGCAGCCATACGGCCATCATGGGCTCATCGCTGGGCGGCATCGCGTCTGTGTATATCGGACAGCATTATCCACAGGTGTTCTCGATGGCGGGCGGGGTTTCGAGCTCGTTCTGGTGGAACGAGTCGAATATGGTGCGCAATGCGCCGCGTCTGCTGCCGGTGAAGTTCTATATCGATGCGGGGACGGCGATGGATGGGCTGGAGGCGACCGATGCCTTCCGCAAGGCGATGCTCAGGCGGGGATACCGGCCAGGCAAGGATTTTTATTTTTACAAGGACGAAGGCGGGATTCATAACGAGCAGTCGTGGGCGAGCCGGGTGCATGTGCCGTTGGGGTGGTTTTTCGGGACGCGCCGCGGGTCCGCAGGCAAGGCGGATTAATGATTCGCCCTACGCGTCCCGACGGATCGAGGCGCGCGGGCGCGGCGTGATCATGCGCGGACGATGCGTAGTGGCCGCGTGCGCGCGGCGACCGCGCGGGATGCATCGGGCTGGTCGCGCAGCTTGAACACGGACACCGCCTCGGCCAGGCTGGCCGCCTGCTGCTGCAAGGCGTCCGCCGCGGCAGCGGCTTCCTCGACCAGCGCGGCATTCTGCTGCGTCACGCTGTCCATCTGATTGATGGCGATGCTGATCTGCTCGATGCCATCCTGCTGCTCATTGCTGGCCACCGCGATCTCGCCGATGATGGCGGACACGCGCTCCACGCTGGCCACCACTTCATCCATCGTCGTTCCCGCCTGGCCGACAAGCTTGCTGCCCGCCTCCACGCGCAGCACGGAATCGCCGATCAGCTCCTTGATCTCCTTGGCCGCCGCCGCGGAACGATGCGCCAGGTTGCGCACCTCGCCCGCCACCACGGCGAAACCACGTCCCTGCTCGCCCGCGCGCGCCGCTTCCACCGCCGCATTCAGCGCCAGGATATTGGTCTGGAACGCGATCCCGTCGATGACGCCGATGATGTCCACGATGCGGCGTGAGGACTCGTTGATCGCGCCCATCGTCTTCACCACTTCGGACACCGTCGCGCCGCCCTTCACCGCCACCTCGGAAGCCGCCGAAGCCAGCGTGCGCGCCTGATGCGCATTCTCATTGTTCTGCCGCACGGTGCTGGTCAGCTCCACCATCGAAGATGCCGTTTCCTCCAGCGAACTGGCCTGCTCCTCAGTGCGTGAGGACAGGTCCATATTCCCGGAAGCGATCTCGGTGGAAGCGGTGGCAATGGCATCCGTGCCCACGCGCACGCGGCCCACGATATTCGACAGGTTCTCGTTCATGTGCTTGAGCGCATCGAGCAGCTCGCCCACTTCATCCTTGCTCTGCACCACCACCTCGGTGCGCAAGTCGCCGGCGGCCACCGTCTTGGCAATGCCGATCGCCTGCGTCAGCGGTCGCGTGATCCCCAGCACCATCCACCACACGATCGCTCCGCCCAGCAGCACGGTCGCCGCGATCATGATCCCCAGCGACATGGCCGCGCTGCCGTGCGCCCTGGCGCTGTCGTCGGACACCGCCGCCGCGGACACGCGCGCCTGCTCGCCGATATACGCAACGATATCGTCAATCTGCTTGGTCGGGGGGCGGTCCATGCCCTTCACCAGCGCATCGACGATCTTCGGGCTCTCGGGATTGGCCGGGTCGAACTGCTTCAGCGCATTCAGGTAATTCTTGCCCAGCTCCTCGTGCATGCGGATCGCCTCGGCGACCAGGGGCGTTTGCAGTTTGAGCCCATCCAGCTGGGCGCTGAGCTTTTGCAGCGCGTCGCTGGTCTGCCTGCCGCTCTTGACGAAAGCCTGGGTGTAGCGTTCCAGCTGGGCCGGATCATGGCCGCGCAGCAGGATGTTCTTCCACTCCTGCACCTGGATCTTGAATTCGACCTGTGCCCCGCGGGCCGTGTCCACTGCCTGGGTCAGCGCCACCGAGCGCTCCAGCCCTTCGGTATTGCGCTGCTTGATGAAGCCCAGCGCGCTCCAGCCCTGGAAGCCGACGATCAGCACCGCCAGCAGGAAAAAACCTCCCAGCAGCGCCAGGCGCACACCGATCTTGAGGTTGGCAAGTTTCATGATCGCCCCCTTATCATCTGCAAGCCATGATGCGCTTATCGCCCGCAAATGCCAAGGACGGGCGACATCAACTGTGGTGCGGCGGAAACTCCAGTCCGTACAGGTTGGTGTCCTTGGTTTCCCCCTTCAGGACCAGCAGCTCGATAAAGCGTAGGCCGAGCTTGCGCAGCAACTGGTTGGACGCCGTATTGCGCGGCGACACGATGCCCAGCAAGCGCCTGAGGCCAACCTTGTCGCGCGCAAAATCGACGACGGCAACCGCCGCCTCATAGGCATAACCCCGGCCCCAATAAGCAGGCAGGTAGGCATAGCCTATATCAGTGTCCGGCAGGGTGTCGCGCTTGATTAGGCCGCACATGCCGATGGCCGCGCCATCGCTTTTCTGCCGCACCAGCAGCAGCGAATAACCAAGCGCCTTCTGCATGGCCATGGGGCCGGTCACGATGGCCCTGCGCGCATCGTCCAGCGTGCGCACGCCCTTGTCGCCGATGTTCTCGATGAAGGAAGGCTCGTTGACCAGCTGGAGGTAAAAAGCGGCATCATCCTCGGTGAGAGGATGCAACGTCAAACGTTCGGTTTCGATCATTGTTCGGGCCATTCGCTGGGATCGGCCAGGAAGCGGTACATCACGTACACATCGACAAAACCGAGCTGCTGGTGACGATAGGCGCGCGGCAGCGTGCCGATCACGGAGAAGCCGAGCCGCTTCCACAGCAGCACGGCGGAGACATTGGTGCTGACGACATAGTTGAACTGCATGGCCAGGTAGCCTTCGTCGAGCGCCTGGTCCAGGCAGTGGCGCCCCAGCAGCTTGCCGATGCCTACGCCCTGCGCGGCCGGACTGACCATCAGCGAAGCATTGGCCACGTGGGCGCCGCGGTCGCGCTGGTTGGGCAGCAGGCGGTACATGCCGAGCAGGCGGTCGCCGCTGGACAGCACGGCGACCCAGGTCTTCACGCCGCGGCCGAACCAGAATTCGCGGCAATCCTCACGGCGGGTGTCGGCGGCAAAGTAATAGGTATCCCCGCTGGCAATGAGCTCCTGGAAGATCTCCCACATGGAGTCAAAGTCGGCCTCGGTCGCCGGGCGGATGTCGATATCTTTCAAGGCTGCTCCAGGGCGCTGAAGTGATGAACAATTGTCATCGATTTTGAGTTGCAAGTCCAGTAAGCCGGAAGTCGACCTGGGACGGCCGGCCTGGCAAGTCGAGGCGCGACACGGCGGGCGGCGCTTCAGCCACCACCTTGCCACGCCGGATCACATGGCGGCGCGCGGCGCGCAGACGGATCGCTTCCACCGCATCGCCCGCATCGAGCACCACCAGGTCGGCATGGCAGCCGGGCGCCAGGCCATAGCCTTCGAGGCCGAGAATGCGGGCCGGCGTTTCGGTGACGGCGGCAAAGCAGGCGCGCATCGCCTGCTGGCCCGTCATCTGCGCCACATGCAGGCCCATGTGCGCCACTTCCAGCATGTCGCCCGAGCCCAGGCTGTACCACGGGTCCATCACGCAATCGTGGCCGAAGGCGACGTCGATGCCGGCGGCCATCAGTTCCGGCACGCGGGTCATGCCGCGGCGCTTGGGGTAGGTATCGTGGCGGCCCTGCAGAGTGATATTAATCAGCGGGTTGGCGATGGCCGCCACGCCGGACTCCTTCATCAGCGGCAGCAGCTTGCTTACATAATAGTTGTCCATCGAGTGCATGGACGTCAGGTGCGAGCCGGCCACCCGGCCGTGCAGGCCGAGGCGATGGGTTTGCGCGGCCAGGGTTTCGATGTGGCGCGAGTGGGGATCG
>DASWYX010000374.1:0-1852 GCA_036404755.1 Pseudoduganella sp. | reverse complement strand
GTGCGCGCCCAGTTCACGGGCGCGCTGCAGCTTCTCGTCGCTGGACGAGGTGATGATGGTGCGCAGGCCGGCCGCCCTCGCCAGCTGCAGGCCCAGTACGGACACGCCGCCGGTCCCCAGCAGCAGCACGGTGTCGCCGGGCCGGATGGCGTTGCTGGATTCGAAGATCGCGTTCCAGGCCGTGACGCCGGCGCAGGGCATGGTGGAGGCGTCGACGAAACTCATCGCCGGCGGGATTTTTACCAGGGCGTCCTCGGACAGCACGACTTCCTCGGCCAGCATGCCGTCGATGTCGCCGCCCAGCGCGTGGCGGATCTTGTCCGGGCCGGTCGGGCCATCCTGCCAGTAGGGGAAGAAGGAGGCGGCGACGCGGTCGCCGACCTGGACCCGGCTGACGCCGGCACCCACCGCGAGCACCTCGCCGGCGCCGTCCGAACAGGGGATGATGGGGTCGTCGACGGTGACGAGGTAGTTGCCGTTCGCAACCATCAGGTCGCGGTAATTCAGCGACACCGCATGCACGCGCACGCGTACTTCGCCGATGCCCAGTTCACGCTCGGGAAAATCCACGCACTGCAGCCCGTCGATGCCATCGCCGGGAAGAATCTGGTAAGCCCGCATCGTTTCCTCCATTAAAAAAGCCCGTCCTGGTCGGAACGGGCCCGTCTTGCGGCAGCGGTGTGTCAGAAGCGGCGCACCGGATTGCCGTGGTAGGTCTGCTTCATGAATTTCGCTTGCACTTTTTTCAGCAGAAAGCCGGCAATGGCCATCATGATCATCTTGCGCATAATTATCTCCGTCCTGTAGATAAAAGGGTTGAGGACAAGCTTACCCAAAGCGTTGCGGTGGCGGCGCAGGATAGGCGTTACTGCGGCTTGCTGACCATGAACCAGAAGATGAAGACGAAGGCGATGAAAGCGGGAATGCCCAGCGCGACCCAGGTCTTGAAGTACTTCCAGTACAGCGGCGGCAATTCGGTGCCTTCGCGCGCCGCCTGGGCCGCGATGTCGCGCAGGCGCATCTGCAGCCACACCACCGGCAGCCAGCAGGCGCCGGCCAGCACATACAGGATCAAGGACCACATGATCCATTTGCTGTGCAGAGGGTAGCCGGCAAGATGCATCATGTAGAAGCCGGTGGCGGGCTGGGCGATCGCGGTGGTGGCCGTGAACAGCCAGTCGGCGATGACCACGTACTTGCTGACCACGGCGATGGCGCGCACATCACGGCTGACGTTCGCGAACAGCATGTACCAGGCCGAGCCGATGCCGGTGCCGAACAGGAAGGTCGACGACAGGATGTGCAGCCATTTCACGAACAGGTATTCCATCACTTCTCCTCATCTTCGAGTTGGTACAGCAGCCAGATGGCGGCCAGCATCGGCAGGTTCTTGGTGAGCGGCCCGTAGGGGTGGACCAGGAATTCCGGCAGCCTGAACGCGATCACCACCGTATAAAAACCGATCAATCCGAGTTGTGCCAGCCACAGCCAGCGCCGGCGTTTAAGCAACAAAATGTCCAGGCCCAGCGCCATGTCGAAGGCGGAAGCCCCATACAGCATCAGCGGCCGCAGCGCCTCGGGGATGCCGGTGCGCGCGAGCAGCTCGTAACTATCGGCCACCGGATACACGAAGGCCGAGACGATGGCGGTGATGATCCACACCAGCGCGATGCTGATGCGCAGGATCGGCAGCAGCCAGTCCAGTTTTGCGCGCGCACGCTCGGCGCGGGGATCAAGCACGAAGGAGGCGATCGGGCGCGCCGGCCGTCCGATCAGGCGCAGCAGCGGACCAGGGTCGCCGGTGTTACCGCGCTCTAACATGCGCAGGGCTTCCGGATCCAGCAGGCCGCCC
>DASWYX010000373.1:0-41193 GCA_036404755.1 Pseudoduganella sp. | reverse complement strand
TAGATATTCGCCAGCGCCTGGCCGTAGGTATCGTGGAAGTGGCCGGACAGCCCGTCGATACGGAATTTGCGGATCGCGGTTTCCATCACCGCCTGCGTCTTGCGCGGCGTGGAAACGCCGATGGTGTCGGCGATATCGATTTCATCGCAGCCCAGGTCGCGCATGCGGCCCACGACAAAGGCCACGGATTCCAGCGGCACCTCGCCCTGGTACGGGCAGCCGAACGCCGTGCTGACGGAAGCGCGCAGGCGCAGCTTGTGTTCCTTGGCCGCCTTCGCCACGGGAACGAAGCGCTCGATCGATTCCGCAATCGAGCAATTGATATTCCGCTGCGAGAAAGCTTCGGACGCGGCGCCGAAAATCACCACCTCGTCCGCGCCGGCGGCAAGCGCCGCCTCGAAGCCCTGCATATTCGGTGTCAGCGCCGAATAGATCACGCCGGGCTTGCGGGTGATCCCGGCCATCACTTCCTTCGAGGTGGCCATCTGCGGCACCCACTTCGGCGACACGAAGGAAGCCGCCTCGATATTCGGGAAGCCCGCCTCGGTCAAGCGGTTCACCAGCGCGATCTTCACGTCGGCCGGCACCTCGCCCTTTTCGTTCTGCAGCCCGTCGCGCGGGCCCACTTCAACAATCTTGACCTTCTTCGGCAAACTCATGATCAGTATCCATGCAAACGGTTGATGACGTCGGCGACCGGTTCGCCCTTTTCCAGCCGGCGGATCTTGCCAGCGATCTGCTGCACGCTCTCGCGGCGCAGGGTCAGCGCGGCGATGTGCGGCGTGATGGTGACGCGCGGCTCCTGCCAGAACGGGTGCTGCATCGGCAGCGGCTCGTTGCGGAACACGTCCAGCGTGGCGCCTGCGATGTGGCCGGACTTGATCAGGTTGAGCAGATCGGGCTCGTTGACGTGCGCGCCGCGCGCCACATTGATGATGTAGGCGCCCTGCGGCAGCTTCAGCATATTGCCGCGGTTGAGCACATTATTCGTTTCAGGCGTCAGCGGCAGCATGCACACCACCGCGTTCGAGCCGCGCAGGAAGGTGTCCAGGCCTTCCGGGCCGTGGAAGCACTGCACACCGTCCACATGCTTCTCGGTGCGGCTCCAGCCGCGCACGGGGAAGCCGAATTCCTTCAGCGCGTGGATCACGCGCATGCCCAGCACGCCCATGCCCAGCACGCCGACCGCGAAGTCTTCCTTGTGGTGATGCGGGAGCTGGTCCCAGACGCCGGCGCGTGCCTGGGTGTCGTATTCGTCCAGGCGGCGGAAATAGCGCAGCACCGCGTGCGACACGTACTCCGCCATCTGCACGCCCATGCCCGCGTCGCCGAGGCGGATGATGGGGATGTCGTGCGAGATTTCCTGCTCGAACTTGAGGATGGCGTCGGCCCCCGCCCCCGTGAGGAAGATGGCCTTCACTTCGGACAATTCGCGCAGCATGGCCTCCGGCGGCGACCACACGATGGCGTAGTCGCAGGGCGCGGCCTTGACGCCGGGCTGCCACACCACGACCTCCGCTTCCGGCAGGTGACGGGCAAAATCCTTGATCCAGGGCTCGGTCTTGCCGTCCGCCCTGTGCAGCAAAATGCGCATGGTATCTCCTCCTACGCAGCAGCCTTGAATGCCAGCAGAGGAGCGCCGTCGGCGACCTGGTCGCCCACTGCGTACAGCACTTCCTCCACCACGCCATCGTGCGGAGCGGAGATGGTATGTTCCATCTTCATCGCTTCCATGATGACGAGCGCATCTCCTTTTTTCACTTCCTGGCCATTCGCGGCCAGCACCGCGACTACCTTGCCAGGCATCGGCGCGGTCAGGCGTCCTCCCTCTGCTTCCGATTCGCCTGCGTGGGCCATCGGATCGTTATAGTCGAGCACATAATGTCCACCGCCGGTGAAGACATGGAAAATGTCGCCGTCGCGGCGCACGGTGCCGTGCACGGAAGTTTCGCCCAGCTTGACGCTGAAATCAACGCCCTTCTGCGACTGCAGGGTCAGACCGGCTTCGATACCCTTGATTGCGAATTGCCAGCCGTGCGGCAGGTAAGTCACCAGCGGCTCGTAGCTTTTTCCATGCTCGTCGCTGAAGGCCAGCTTGCGGGCATAGTGGAAATTCATGCGCCAGCCGAGGGCCTGGCCCCACGGGTCGCCCTTGTTCGCGCCCGATTGCGCGGCGGACTTGTCCTTCTCTTCTTCGATCAGTGACACGGCGGCCAGCGCCACGGCGGCCACGGGTACCGAACGTGCAGGCGGGAACAGCGATTCCTGGTTACGCTCGATCAGGCCCGTATCCAGGTCGGCGCTGGAGAAGGCATCGCCTTCGACCAGGCGCTTGAGGAAGGCGATATTGGTCGCCAGGCCCACGATCTGGTACTGCGACAGCGCCTGCGCCATGCGGGCCAGCGCCTGCTTGCGGTCCGCGCCCCAGACGATGAGCTTTGCGATCATCGGGTCGTAGAACGGCGAAATCGCATCGCCTTCGCGCACGCCGGAATCGACGCGCACGGCGGCCGGGTGTCCGGGCACGCCGCCCAGTTCGAAATTGACCGCGTCCGGCGTATCGAGGTGGCGCAGCGTGCCGATGGACGGCAGGAAGCCCTTCTCCGGATTCTCCGCATAGATACGCGCTTCGATGGCGTGGCCGTTGATGGTCAGCTCGTCCTGCTTCTTCGGCAGCGGCTCGCCGGCGGCAACGCGCAGCTGCCATTCGACCAGGTCGGTGCCGGTGATCATTTCGGTGACCGGGTGCTCCACCTGCAGGCGGGTGTTCATCTCCATGAAGTAGAAGCTGCCGTCCTGGTTGGCGATGAATTCCACGGTGCCGGCGCCAACGTAGCCGACCGCCTTTGCGGCTGCCACCGCGGCTTCGCCCATCGCGGCGCGGCGTTCCGCGTCCATGCCCGGCGCGGGCGCTTCTTCCAGCACTTTCTGGTGGCGCCGCTGCACAGAGCAGTCACGCTCGAACAGGTAGATGCAATTGCCGTGTGTGTCGGCAAACACCTGGATTTCGATGTGGCGGGGACGCAGCAAGTACTTCTCGGCCAGTACCTTGTCGTCACCGAAGGAGCTGATCGCTTCGCGCTTGCAGGAGGCCAGTGCGTCGGCGAAGGCAGCGGAGCTCTCGACCACGCGCATGCCCTTGCCTCCGCCGCCGGCCGAAGCCTTCAGCAATACGGGATAGCCGATGCGGTCGGCCTGTTGTTGCAGGAAGGCGGTGTCCTGATTGTCGCCGTGATAGCCGGGAACCAGCGGCACATTGGCCTTTTCCATCAGCTGCTTGGCGGCGGACTTGGAACCCATGGCGCGCATGGCCGAAGCCGGCGGGCCAATGAAGACCAGGCCCGCTTCCGCACAGGCGTCGGCAAATTCGGCGTTCTCGGAGAGGAAACCATAGCCGGGGTGGATGGCTTCGGCGCCCGTTGCCAGCGCCACCGCGATCAGCTTGTCGCCGCAGAGGTAGGACTCTTTTGCCGGCGCCGGGCCGATGTTCACCGCTTCGTCGCAGACCGCAACGTGCTTGGCATCGGCGTCCGCTTCGGAATAGACCGCAACAGTGCGGATGCCGAGGCGGCGTGCGGTGGCGGCAACACGGCAGGCAATTTCGCCGCGGTTGGCGATCAGGATTTTTTTGAACATGGTCTCTCTCTATCCTCGTTTTATGTTTTGGTTCCGGGCCGTTCAGCGGCGGATCAATGATCCGCCCTACACGCTACGCGTGGCGCGGGCGTCTCAGCAGCCGCAGGCTTCCTTTTGCACCGAATCCAGCGTCGTGGCACGGGTCGGCAGGCCCAGCTTGGCCAGCAGCGCGCGGTCATCGTTGGCTTCCGGGTTATCGGTCGTCAGCAGCTTGTCGCCGTAGAAGATCGAGTTGGCGCCAGCCATGAAGCACATGGCCTGCACTGCCTCGCCCAGCTCGCGGCGGCCGGCGGACAGGCGCACGCGCGCCTTCGGCATCGTGATGCGCGCGATGGCGATGGTGCGTACGAATTCCAGCGGGTCCAGCTTGTCCATGCCATACAGCGGCGTGCCTTCCACCTGCACCAGGTGATTGACCGGCACCGATTCCGGATACGGATTCAGGTTCGCCAGCTGCGCGATCAGGCCCGCGCGCTGCTCGCGCGTTTCGCCCATGCCCACGATGCCGCCGCAGCAGACCTTCAGGCCCGCATTGCGCACGTGGCCCAGCGTGTCCAGGCGGTCCTGGTACTCGCGGGTCGAGATGATGTTGTTGTAGAACTCAGGCGCCGTGTCCAGGTTGTGGTTGTAGTAGTCCAGGCCCGCATCCTTCAGGCGCTGCGCCTGTTCCGCTTCCAGCATGCCCAGCGTGGCGCAGGTTTCCAGGCCCAGGGCCTTCACTTCGCGCACCATCGTCTCGACCTTTTCCATGTCGCGCTCTTTCGGGCTGCGCCAGGCGGCGCCCATGCAGAAGCGGGTGGCGCCGTTTTCCTTGGCCTGCTTTGCGGCGTCGAGGACGGTGTCCAGGTCCAGGATCTTCTTGGCTTCCACGCCGGTGTCGTAGCGCGCGGCTTGCGGGCAGTAGCTGCAATCCTCTTCGCAACCGCCGGTCTTGATGGACAGCAGGGTCGCCAGCTCAACGTCGCCATCCGGCCAGTGCGCGCGGTGGGTTTGCTGGGCGCGGAACATCAGCTCGTGGAAGGGCAGTTCGTACAGGGCCAGCACTTCCTGCAGCGGCCAGGTGGCGTCCTGCGGCAGCGTGATGGGGGCGGTGGGACGGTGCAGTTCGACGGTTTTCGGTTCTTGCAGGGACATCGTTTCTTTTCCTCTCTGTTCTGGGATGGCGGATCGATGATCCGCCCTACGCCGCAGTGGCGGATCTGGTGTTATCTGGTCGGGCGCGCGGGCCAGTTGGGCAGGCGCGTAAAGTCAAGGTACTCGGCGGCGGCGGCGGCGCTCGGCTGGGACAGGCGCGGAATGCGGCCCAGCAGCGGCGCGGGAATGCGCGCTTCCAGGGCGGCGATATTCTCGTCCGCGAAATTGAATTCCAGCTCCAGCGTGTTGGCGACCCAGCCCACCAGTTTGAGGCCGCGCGACTGGATCGCTTCGACGGTCAGCAGCGCGTGGTTGATGCAGCCCAGGCGCAGGCCGACCACCAGCACCACCGGCAGCGCAAGCTGCTGCGCCAGGTCGGCGGTGTCGTATTCGTCGGTCAGCGGCACGCGGAAGCCGCCCACGCCCTCCACGACGGTGGCGTCGGTCAGCGCTGCGATTTCTAGGTAGGCGGCGAGGATCGGCACAGGGTCGATCTTGCGGCCTTCCAGCGCGGCGGCGATGTGCGGCGCCGCCGGCTCTTCCAGCATGAAGGGCGTGGTCAGCGACTGCGGCAGCGAGACATTGCCCGCTTCGGCCAGCTGGTCCGCATCGTCGTTATGCAGCTCGCCGTTCTTCATCACGGCGCCGGCGGCGACCGGCTTCATGCCGCAGGCGCGCACGCCGCGCCGCACCAGTGCGTACAGCATGGCGGACGACGTCAGTGTCTTGCCGATTTCGGTGTCGGTGCCGGCCACGAAACAGGCAAAGCGCGGCGGCACGCCATCGGCTGCCGCGGCGGCAACCGGCTCAGGTACGGGAGCGACGACAGGATCTTCAAGCGCCATCTCGGGACCTCCTTTCCAGTGCATTCAATGCTTCCACCAGCTGGGCCACGTCCTGCCGCGTATGGGCGGCGGACAGGGTGACGCGCAGGCGCGCCGTCCCAACCGGCACGGTGGGTGGGCGGATACCGCCGACCCAGATGCCCTGCTCCCACAGCGCAGCCGAGGCGCGCATGGCGGCGTCGTTCTCGCCGATCACGATGGCCTGAACCGAGGTGATGGACGGGATGCGTTGCCATCTCTGCAGTCGCAAGCCGTCGTCCAGCTGGGCGATCAGGGCGTTCAGGTGGGCGCGCCGTTCGCGGCCCTCCGAACCTGCAATGATATCAAGGCTGGCCAGCAGCGCGTGCGCCAGTGCGGGCGGCGCAGCGGTGGTAAAGATGTAGGGACGGGCGCGCTGGATCAGCGTTTCGATCACCGTGCCGTGCGCGGCCACGAAGGCGCCGCCGACGCCGGCCGCCTTGCCCAGCGTGCCCACATAGACCAGGTTGGGCGAGCGCAGCTTGAAGTGCTCCAGCGCACCGCGGCCATTGGCGCCCAGCGTGCCGAAGCCGTGGGCATCGTCCACGATCAGCCAGGCGCCGTGGCGTTCGCACAGCGCCAGCAGCTGCGGCAGCGGCGCCAGGTCGCCGTCCATGCTGAACAGGGAGTCGGTGACCACGATCTTGTTGGACGCCGTGCTCTCGGCCAGCATGGCTTCCAGCGCCGCCACGTCGGCATGCGGATAAACCTTCAGCGTGGTGCGCGACAGGCGGCCGCCATCGATCAGCGAGGCATGGTTCAGCGATTCGCTGAAGATCTCGGTGTTCTTGTCGCCCACAGCCAGGCCGGTGATGACGCCGAGGTTGGCCATGTAGCCGGTGCAGAAGTACAGCGCGCGGGCGTCCACCAGGTGCGGCGACAGGAATTCCGCCAGGCGCTCTTCCAGTTGTACGTGGGCGCGGCTGTGGCCGGAGATCAGGTGCGAGGCGCCGCTGCCGGCGCCGTACAGGTCCACGCCCTCATGCATGGCCGCCGCGATCTTCGGATGCGCGGCCAGGCCGAGGTAGTCGTTGCTGCAGAAGGCCAGCATCTCGCGGCCGTCCACGGTCAGGCGCGGCGCGCACGGCGTTTCCACCGAACGGCGCTTGCGGATCTGGTGCTTGTCCTGCAAGAGCTGCAGGTGGGTTTCCAGTTTGTTCAGCAGTTCCATCACGCGATCACTTTCTCGAACACGGCCAGTGTGCGTTCCGCCAGGCCGCCGATTTCCTCGTCGCTGAGGATGTATGGCGGCATCAGGTAGACGGTGGAACCGATGGGGCGCAGCAGCAATTCATTGCGCGTGGCTTCGGTGAAGAAGCGGCGCGAGAAGTCCGGTGCGGCATCGACGGCGTCGAATGCCCAGATCATGCCGCGGTTGCGGAAGTTTTTCGTGCGCTCGTGATGCGTCAGCGGCGCCAGGGCTTCGGTCAGCTTGCGCGAGCGTGCCTTGTTCGCTTCCAGCACATGGTCTTCGGCGAAGATGTCCAGCGTGGCCAGCGCGGCGCGGCAGGCCAGCGGGTTGCCGGTGTAGGAGTGCGAATGCAGGAAGCCGCGCGTCACGTCCGCGCTGTAGAAGGCCTGGTAAATCTCTTCGCGCGACAGCACGATGGACAGCGGCAGGTAGCCGCCGCTGATACCCTTGGACAGGCACAGGAAGTCCGGCCACACGCCCGCCTGTTCGCAGGCGAAGAAGGTGCCGGTGCGGCCGCAGCCGACGGCGATTTCATCCAGGATCAGGTGCACGCCGTGCCTGTCGCACAGTTCGCGCACCAGCTTCAGGTAGAGCGGATCGTGCATCGCCATGCCGGTGGCGCACTGCACCAGCGGCTCGATGATGATGGCGGCGATCTTGCCGGCGCGCTCGGTGAACACGCGTTCCACGTCCGCAGCGGCGCGGCGCGCCACGTCTGCGGCGCTTTCGCCTTCTGCGGCCTGGCGCGCGTCCGGTGACATCACCGTTTGCGCGGCGCGCAGCAGCGGGCCGTAGGCATCCTTGAACAGGGCGACGTCGGTCACGGCCAGCGCGCCGATGGTTTCGCCGTGGTAGCTGCCCTTGAGGCAGACGAATTCCTGCTTCTCGCCATGGCCGCTGTTGCGCCAGGCGTGGAAGCTCATCTTGAGCGCGATTTCGACGGCGGAGGCGCCGTCCGATGCATAGAAGGCGTGGCCAAGCTGCTGCTGCGTCAGCGCGGACAGGCGCTCGGACAGCTGGATCACCGGCTCGTGCGTGAAGCCGGCCAGCATCGCATGCTCCAGCATGTCCAGCTGCTCGCGCAAGGCCAGGTTGATGCGCGGGTTGGCGTGGCCGAACAGGTTCACCCACCAGGAGCTGATCGCGTCCAGGTAGCGGTTGCCTTCATGGTCGTAAAGCCACACGCCGCGGCCATGGCTGACCGGGATCAGCGGCACGGTTTCGTGGTGCTGCATCTGGGTGCATGGATGCCACACGCTGCGCAGGCTTCGCGCGACCCAGTCGCTGGTTTCTTTGTGTTCCAACTTGACTCCTACTCGGCGGGTCAATGACGCGCCGTTCTTAATTCAGCCACCCAGGCTTGCGCTTCTCCAGGAAGGACTGCACGCCTTCGCGTCCTTCGCCGGACGCGCGGATATGCGCAATGCGCAGGGCCGTGTCGGCCAGCAGCGCATCATCCACCGGGCGGTGCGCGACATCGCGCACCAGCACCTTGGCTTCCCTGACCGCGTTGGGACTATTGCCCACCAACGCCTTCAGCACTTCAGCAACCTTTGCATCCAGCGCGTCCGCGGCAACGACTTCGTGGACGAAGCCGATGCGGTGCGCCTCCTGGGCGGTGAATCGTTCGGCGGTGAGGAAATAGCGGCGTGCCGCGTTCTCGCCCATCGCCTTGATGACATAAGGGGAAATGGTGGCCGGGATCAGTCCCAGCTTCACCTCGCTCAGGCAGAAATTGGCTTCCTGGACGGCCACCGCGATATCGCATGCCGCCACCAGGCCCATTCCGCCCGCATAACAGTCGCCCTGCACCCTGGCCACAACGGGCTTGGGGCAGAGGTAGATCGTGCGCAGCATCTGCGCCAGCTGCATGGCGTCGGCCTCGTTCTCCTCGTGAGAGTACCCGGCCATCTTTTTCATCCAGTTCAGGTCAGCACCGGCACAGAAGGCCGGGCCGTTGGCGGCCAGCACAATGGCGCGCACCATTTCGTTGCGTCCCAGTTCGTGGAAGGCAATCGAAAGTTCATTGATCGTATGTTCGTTAAAGGCATTGCGCACATCCGGACGGTTCAGCGTCACGGTGGCGACTTTGTCGATGATGCCGACGGTAAGGGTCTGGTATTCCATGCTGCCCTCCTTACATGCGGAACACGCCGAACTTCGTTTCCGGGATCGGCGCATTCAGCGCGGCCGACAGGCCCAGCCCCAGCACCATGCGCGTGTCGGCGGGATCGATCACGCCGTCGTCCCACAGGCGGGCGGACGCATAGTAGGGGTGGCCCTGGTGCTCGTACTGATCCTTGATCGGCTGTTTGAACGCGGCCTCGTCGTCCGCGCTCCAGCTGCCGCCTTTCGCTTCGATGCCGTCGCGCTTCACGGTGGCCAGCACGGACGCCGCCTGGTCGCCGCCCATCACGGAAATGCGGGCGTTGGGCCACATCCACAGGAAGCGCGGCGAGTAGGCGCGGCCGCACATGCCGTAGTTGCCGGCGCCGAAGGAGCCGCCGATGATCACGGTGAACTTCGGCACGGAGGCGGTGGCGACAGCCGTCACCATCTTGGCGCCGTTGCGCGCGATGCCTACGTATTCATATTTGCGGCCTACCATGAAGCCGGTGATGTTCTGCAGGAAGACCAGCGGGATCTTGCGCTGGCAGCACAGTTCGATGAAGTGCGTGCCCTTCAGCGCGGACTCGGAGAACAGGATGCCGTTGTTGGCGATGATGCCGACCTTCATGCCGAAGATGTGGGCGAAGCCGCACACCAGCGTGGTGCCGTAGCGCGCCTTGAATTCATCGAATTCGCTGCCGTCCACGATGCGGGCGATGACTTCGCGGATGTCGAAAGGCTTGCGGGTATCGACCGGGATCACGCCGTACAATTCTTCCGGCGCGTACTTCGGCTCGGCCGCTTCGCGCAGCGCTCCCTGTTGCGGCTTCTGGTGGTTCAGGTTGGAGACGATGGTGCGCGCCATGGAGAGCGCATGCATATCGTCCTGCGCCAGGTGGTCGGCCACGCCGGACAGGCGCGTGTGCACATCGCCGCCGCCCAGGTCTTCGGCCGACACCACCTCGCCCGTCGCCGCCTTCACCAGCGGAGGGCCGCCGAGGAAGATGGTGCCCTGCTCTTTCACGATGATCGATTCGTCGGACATGGCCGGCACATAAGCGCCGCCGGCCGTGCAGGAGCCCATCACCACCGCGATCTGCGGGATGCCCTTGGCGGACATATTGGCCTGGTTGTAGAAGATGCGGCCGAAGTGTTCGCGGTCGGGGAAGACATCGTCCTGATTCGGCAGGTTGGCGCCGCCGGAGTCCACCAGGTAGATGCAGGGCAGGTTGTTCTGGTCGGCGATTTCCTGCGCGCGCAGGTGCTTCTTCACGGTGACCGGGTAGTAGGTGCCGCCCTTGACGGTGGCGTCGTTGCAGACGATCACGCATTCCTGGCCAGACACGCGTCCGATGCCGGTGATGATGCCGGCCGAGGGCGCGGCATTGTCGTACATTTCATAGGCGGCCAGCTGGGAGAATTCGAGGAAGGGCGTGCCGGGATCGAGCAGCATCTGCACGCGGTCGCGCGGCAGCAGCTTGCCGCGGGCGATGTGCTTCGCGCTAGCCGCTTCGCCGCCGCCTTCGGCCGCCTTGGCCACCTTGGCGCGCAGGTCGTCGACCAGGGCTTGCATCGCGGCGGCGTTGACCTTGAAGTCTTCGCTGCGCGGATTGAGTTTGCTTTCGATGTGCGGCATGGTCTCCCTCTCTTATTCTGGAAATTGACCGTCCACGTAAAACCAGCGCAGGCCGCCTTCGCCGGGCTCGCGCAGGAAGCGGCTGATTTCGTGCAGCCGTTGTCCGCGGCCATCGACGCGCAAGCGGGCGACGAATTCGACGAAATCCTCGTTTTCCGCGGCTTCTGCTTTACGTTGACGTAAACGTAAAGCAGATTTTACCTCAAGTCCCAGCCATTGGAGCTTTTCATTCTTGCTAATTATTGGCTCTTGCGGACGGGTGCTGGAATGCCAGGTGGCCTGCAGGTAGGCTTCATCCTTCAGCGTGTACGCGGTGTAGCGCGAGCGCATCAGCTGTTCCGCCGTCTGCGGCAGTGCCTTTCCCTCGATAAATGGCCCGCAGCAAGTTGCCAGCGATGGGCCGCCACAGGGGCAGCCGGTAGGGGTCTTGGTCTTGGACATCCCGCAATTATCCGCGATCCGGGGCGGGTGTGGGTCCTGCGGAGCATCGAGTTATTGCTTTGGCAATGCTGTCGTGGCAGCATACGAGGCTTCCATCTCGCGGAGAACATCGCATGCAGCAACGCTGGCCGGTTCCCCAGGCAATCCTCATCGGCGGGACGCTCGCCGGGCTGCTGGACATCACTTTCGCGATCTCCTTCGCCATGTATAACGGGCTGACGGCCGAGCGGCTGCTGCAGGTCGTTGCCAGCGGGCTGGTCGGCAAGGCGGCGTTTTCCGGCGGCTTCGCGACCGCAGCATTGGGGCTCGCCTGTCACTTCGTCCTTAGCCTGGTCTGGATGACGGTGTTCTTGCTGACCGCGCGCCAGGCGCCCTCGCTTGCCGCCTGTCCGCTCGTTGCGGCCGCCGGCTACGGCGTGCTGGTCTTCCTGCTAATGCGGCTGGTGGTGCTGCCCCTTTCCGCCTTTCCGAACCCGGTGACCTTCAAGCCGCTCGCCACGACGCTTGACCTGCTGTCCCATATGTTCCTGTTCGCCCTGCCCATCGTCTGGGCCACGCGGCGGGCCTTGCGGCCAGATGCGGGCGGCAAGGGCCTGGTTTAAGCGGCGAGCGCGAGGCAGTCGAGGGTGAACGGCGTCTGCTTGCCGCGCATGAGCGTGGCGAGGAGGTTGGCGGTGCCGCAGGCGAAGGTGAAGCCGAGCGGGCCGTGGCCGACGTTGAGCCAGAGGTTGGGATATTTGGTAGCGCCGATGATGGGGGCGGAATTCGGCGTGGCGGGACGCAGGCCGGCCCAGGGTTCGGCCCTGTCGTAGTCGGCCGCGTGCGGCATGGTGGCGCGGGCCAGCCTGGTCAGGCCGGCAATGCGGCGGCGGTCGATGGACGTGTCTTCGCCGACCATGTCGACCATGGCGGCGATGCGCAGGTTGCCGCCGATGCGCGCGTACAGCGTCTTGCGTTCGAAGTCGGTCACGCTGATCTCGGGCGCGCGGTGTTCGGCGTCGATCGGCGCGGTCAGGCTGTAGCCTTTCAGCGGGTACATCGGCAGGTAGATGCCTGCGGTGGCGGCGAGATTGCGGCTCTGGATGCCGGCGGCCAGCACGAAGTGATCGGCAGCGAGCCAGCCGGCGTTGGTCTGGATGGCGGACACGCGTCCGTTTTCGGCGAAGATGGTGTGCGCTTCGGCGTGCACCACGCCTTCGAAGCGAGGGTGCGCCATCAGGCGTTTTTCCAGCGCCAGGCAGAAGGCGTGGCAGTCGGCGACCGCTTCGCCGCTGTTGAAGATGCCGCCGGCGAGCGAAGGCGCCAGTTCGGCCAGCGCCGGTTCCAGTTCGGCGGTTTCGGCGCCGTTGAGGACGATGCGCTTGTCTTCGGAACCCGGCTTGGCGACGGCTTTGTCGAAAGCGGATTTCGAACGGTAGACCACGAGCTTGCCCGCGTCGCGCCAGGAGAATTCGGACAGCGGCAGTTGCAGTTCCAGCTGCGCCATGGACTGCCGGCTCAGCTCACCGAGTTCGAGCAGCTTGGCCGTGGTGCGGGCGTTGTCGGCGGAATTGCAGTTGGCGAGGAATTGCGCCAGCCAGCGCCACTGGCGCATGTCGGCTTCGGGACGGAAGCGCAGCGGGCCGTCCTGCTGGAACATCCATTGCAGCGCTTTCAGCGGCACGCCGGCGTCGGCCAGCGGCGAGACGTAGCGGTAGCTCAGCTGGCCGCCATTGCGCGCGCTCGCCGCGCTGCCGACCGTCGGCGCTTTTTCCAGCAGCGTGACGCGATAGCCGGCCTCCAGTAGCCACCAGGCCGAAGCCAGGCCCACGACACCGCCACCGATCACGACTACTTGCTGTGCTTCTTGCTGCATTACGCCTCGCTAGGGCCTTTTCTCAGGCCGGGTTTATTCATGATGAGAGGGTAACGGTCAGCGGACCGTTGTCGCCAATTAAAGTTCTTTCAGGGGCCATAACCTCGGGTGATGCCAGCACGGCGGATCAATGATCCGCCCTACAGCCCTGTCGGGCCCGGGAACGCGTCGTCGGCCGCGGTGAATGCATTCCCGTGTGGCCCCGCAGGGGCTGTAGGGCGGGTCATTGACCCGCCGTGGCTCCGCCGCTATCGCCCAACACGGCCCGGCGGTACAGGGCGTCGAGAATCAATTCCTCAGTGCGGGTGTGGGCGGAGAACTGTCCCGGGTAGGCATCGGGATCGCTGGCGAAGCCGCCGATCAGGGACACGAGGCCGTTTTTCCTTTGCAGATCGACCACAAAGGTGGAAATGAGTCCGTAAGCCTCGCCCAGGTGTCCGACCGCGGAAAAGCCGCCGCCCGACACGAGGCGGTTGCCCTTGCCCGGCTCATCGTCGAAACGTTGCGTGCCCAGGCCCCAGCTGTGATAAAGGCCCTTCAAGGTGTCGCCATTGCGTCCGTTGTAATGCCACTGCTCGGCAAACATCGCCTGCAGCGACTCGGGCCGGAGGATCTGCTTGCCCTCAAAGCGCCCGTTATTGATCAGCATGAGCATGATCTTGCCCATGTCACCAGCCGAAATGCGCATGCCGCCAGTCGGGCTGAACAGCGTGGCATTGCTGCCGATCTCATAACGCTCGATGCCGGGCGGCTGCAGCGGCGCGGACACGCCGAAATCGTCCACTTGCGCGATCCACGGCCCTTTCGGGTCCCAGACTTCGGTATCGCGCGTGCGGCGGCGGTACAAGGTCGCCGTATCGGACACTTCCTGCGCCGTGAACTCGGCCGGGTTATAGCCGCCGTGCAGTCCCATCGGCTGCAGCAGCAAGCGCTTCATCAGGCGGTCGAAGCGTTCGCCGGACGCGCGCTCCATCAGCGTGCCAATCACGCCCCAGTTCAGGTTGCAGTAGGTGAAATACTCGCCTGGCGCGCCCTGCTGCGCCCACATCTCGCCCTTGCCGTAGCGCTTCCCGCCGGGCAGCAGCACTTCGCGCAGCGTCGTGTCGGTGCCCCAGAAGTAGCCGGCGTCGTCCCGCAAGGTGGACGTGTGGCTCAGCAGGTGACGCAGCGTGATTGGCTTGTCCGGATACGCCGGATTGCGGACCGGGAAGCCCATCACCGTGCTGATGTCCTCGTCCAGGCGCAGCTTGCCTTCCTCGACCAGCTTCATGGCGCCGAAGGTGGTCATCATCTTGGAAATGGAAGCGATGCGGAACATGGTCGTGGGCGTGACCGGCGCGGTAACGCCGTTGCCGGCGGTGTCGATGCGGCGCAGGCCGAACTGCTGCTGGTAAGCGACCTTGCCGTCGCGAATCGCCAGCACCGAAAGTCCGGACAGCGGACGCTGTGCATCGTTGACGATGGCCGCCAGCTCACGGTCCAGCACCGCAGTGGCCGGTCCCGCCGCCATGACATGGCTGACACCACCCAGCAAGATCGCTCCGATCAACGCGCGCATCGACATTCAGACTCCCCAGATTTTGTTATGCGAAAAGCATATAACCGGCGTGCGTACAGGGGCTAATGAAAACTGATTATGCGGACATAACCGCACGGCATATGTAACAAATTCCCGCCGCGAAAAGCTCATCGCTATTAAACTACTGCCTAACAGGAGAAACGCAATGAACCAGCCCGGCGCAGAATTCAAACCGGATCAACAAGACAATTCCCCGCTGTATATGCAGATTGCCCGCAAGCTGAGCGACGATGTGCGCAACGGGCGATACCAGGTCGATCAGGCGCTGCCATCGGAACGCACCTTGTCCGAGCAGTTGAATGTGTCGCGCGTGACGGCGCGCAAGGCCATCGACCAGCTGGTGGAACAGGGACTCGTCGTGCGCCGTCGCGGCTCGGGCAATTACATTGCGCCGCGCATCGAGCAGCCGCTGTCCAACCTCTCCAGCTTTTCCGAACAGCTGCAGCAGCGCGGCTACAAGCCAGGCTCGCGCTGGCTGAAGCGCGCCATCGTGACCGCCAGCGCGGACGAACAAATGAGCCTGGGCCTGTCGCCCAATTCCCGCGTGGCGCGCCTGGAGCGCCTGCGCCTGGCGGACGATGTCGTGATGGCTTACGAAGTGAGCGTGCTGCCGCAAAGCGCGGTGGCGAAACCGGAAGACATCGGCGATTCGCTGTATCAATACCTGGAATCCGTGGGCAAGGCGCCCGTGCGCGCCCTGCAGCACATCCGCGCCATGAACGCGGGCGCCGAACTGGCCGAAAAGCTGGACGTGCCGGAAGGGCAGGCCGTGCTCTTCATCACCCGCATCGCCTATCTCGAAACGGGCGAGGCGGTCGAGCTGACCCACTCTTATTGCCGCAGCGACCACTACGATTTCGTGGCGGAGATGCGGCGCGCGGCATAACCAAATGTAATGCCCATGTATCTTCCTTTCATGGGCCCGGGCCGGGATTTGGTATTACACTGGTACTATCATGCTAAAAACCGAAACCCCTAGCAGCCTGCACACCGGGCTGGACCAATATCCCACGGAACAGCTGGTGTCGGCGTTCGTGGACGATCAGTTGAACGCCGTCGAAGCGGGGCGCAAGGCCGCGCCTGCCATCGCAAAAGCTATTACCGCAGCAGTACCACGCATCGAGGCGGGTGGACGCCTGCTCTACGTGGGCGCGGGCACTTCCGGCCGCCTGGGCGTGCTGGACAGCGTCGAACTCTACCCCACCTTCTCCTGGCCGCACGAGCGCGCCCTGGCCCTGCTGGCCGGGGGCGAATCCGCCATGTTCCAGGCCGTCGAAGGCGCGGAAGACGACCGCGAACAGGGCGCGAAAGACCTGCAGGGTCTGACCCCGACAAAGAATGACGTCGTGCTGCTGCTGGCGGCATCCGGCGGCACGCCGTATGTGCTGGGCGCCCTGCATGCGGCGCGCGCCCTCGGCGCGCTGACCATCGGCATCGCCAACAACACCGATGCGCCGGTTGCGAACGAAGCGGAAGTCGGCATTACGCTGGACACCGGCCCCGAAGTCATCTCCGGCAGCACGCGCCTGAAGGCCGGCACCTCGCAGAAGATCGTGCTGAACACGATCTCCAGCGCCATCATGGTCCGCCTGAACAAAGTGTACGGAAATCTGATGGTAGACTTGAAGCCGACCAATGCGAAGCTGTTCGCGCGCACCGTGCGCCTGACCATGCACGCGACCGGCGCCGATGAAGCGTCGGCCCGCAGCGCGCTGGAACAGTGTGGCTTCCACGTGAAGGTGGCGGTGGTCGCACTCCTGAAAAAGACAAGTGTGCAGCAGGCGGAGACGCTGCTGGAACAAGCGAAAGGAAGCGTACGCGGAGCGCTTTCCGCATAAGTACAAAGGAACGCATGGAACAAGTGCAGCAGCGCAGCCCCTGGTGGTGGGTGCCATCCCTCTATTTTGGCCAAGGCATCCCCTACTTCGCCGTGATGGCCTTGTCCACGACGATGTACAAAAATACCGGGATGTCGAACACCGACATCGCGTTCTACACTTCCTGGCTTTACCTCCCCTGGATCATCAAGCCGGTCTGGTCGCCGATCGTGGAAATGTTCGGCACCAAGCGCGGCTGGGTGGTCCTGCTGCAGATGGTGATCGCAGTCTCGCTGGCCGCGGTCGCATTCACCACGCCGCTATCGCACTTCGTCCAGCTCAGTCTTGCCGCGATGTGGCTGATGGCCTTCAGTTCGGCCACCCACGATATCGCGGCGGACGGCTTCTACATGCTGGCCCTGCGCCAGAAGGACCAGGCGGCCTACGTCGGCGTACGCAGCACTGCTTACCGCATCGCCAACGTGGCCTGCAACGGCGGCCTGACGTATATCGCGGGCCAGATCATCAAGCACTCCGGCAATGCGCACCTGGCGTGGGGCATCGTATACGGCATCATGGGCGGCGTGTTCGGCCTGCTGGCCCTGTACCACCTGTTCATGCTGCCCAAGCCGGCAGCGGATCGCAAGGCGACGCATACGGCCAGCCTGTTCCAGGAATTCTTCAATACCTTCGCCGCCTTCTTCCGCAAGGAGCGGATCGGCGTCATCCTGTTATTCCTGCTGACCTTCCGCCTGGGCGAATCGCAGTTGCTGAAGATGGTCGTGCCCTTCCTGGTTGACGGCCGCGCCTCCGGTGGGCTGGGCCTGGACACGTCCGACCTGGGCATCGCCTACGGCACCGTGGGCGTGCTGGCGCTGCTGGCCGGCGGCCTGCTGGGCGGCTATGTGATTTCGCGTTTCGGCCTGAAACGCTGCCTGTGGCCGATGGCCTTCATCACCCACGTGCCGGACCTGGTTTTCGTGTGGCTGTCGCATGCGATGCCGGAAAACTTCTACGTGATCTCCGCTGCCATCGGCCTGGAGCAATTCGGCTACGGCTTCGGTTTCACTTCCTACCTGATGTTCATGATCATGGTCGCGGAGGGCGAGCACAAGACCGCGCATTACGCAATCTGCACCGGATTCATGGCGCTTGGCATGATGATTCCGCAAATGGCGAGCGGCTGGATCCAGGAGCATCTGGGCTATCCGAACTTCTTCATCTGGGCCTGCCTGGCCACCATTCCCGCCTTTATCGTGACGGCGATGGTGAAGATCGATCCGGAGTTCGGACGCAAGTAGGTACAATAGTCCCCTTCAGCGTTGCGGAGGTTGGTTTGAGATTTAGTGCAAAAAAGCGGCTGACGTTGTCCGCCGGTGCGGCCAGTGTGATTGCCGCCGTCCTGGCTGCGTGTTCTTCCAATCCGATGCCGCGCGATAAAGGCGCGGCCGCTCCCGGCGCAGCCGGCGGCACGCCTGGCACAACGCCCGGAACTCAGCCCGGCACGCCGGCCCAGCCTCACTTCACCGGCGACACGCCGCCGCCGGCGCCGCGCGAGTTCCGCGCCGCCTGGGTGTCCACCGTCGCCAATATTGACTGGCCCAGCCGCAGCAACCTGCCGCCCGCGAAGCAGCAGGCCGAGGCGCTCGCGATCCTCGACCGCGCGAAATCGCTGAACCTGAACGCCATCGTGCTGCAGGTGCGCCCGAGCGCCGATGCGATCTATCCGTCGAAGCTGGAGCCGTGGTCCGAATACCTGACCGGCGCGCAAGGCCGCGAGCCTTCTCCCGCCTGGGACCCGCTGCAATTCTGGATCGCCCAGGCGCATGCGCGCGGCATGGAACTGCACGCCTGGTTCAACCCCTATCGCGCGCGCCACTCCGCGGCAAAAACGCCGAATGCGCGCGACCACATCGCCAACACCAGGCCGCAGGTGGTCAAGCAGTACGGTAAATTCCAGTGGATGGACCCGGGCGAGGAAGCCGCAGCGCAGCAGACGCTGGACGTGATCCTGGACGTGGTGCGCCGCTACGATGTCGACGGCGTCCACCTCGACGACTACTTCTACCCCTATCCGATCGAAGCGCCCAGCGCCAACGGCGGCGAAGCGGCCGCGCTGGATGCGCCGTCCAATGGCGGCAAGTCGGAACTGGATTTCCCGGACCAGCCGGCGTGGCAGCGCTATGTGGCCGGCGGCGGCACGCTGGACCGCGCCTCGTGGCGCCGCCAGAACGTGAACCAGCTGATCGAAGCGATCTACAACGGCATCCGCAAGGAAAAATCCTGGGTGCGCTTCGGCATCAGCCCCTTCGGCATCGGCCGTCCGGACCGCCGCCCGCCCGGCATCCAGGGCTTCAGCCAGTACGACAAGCTGTATGCGGACGCCGAATTGTGGCTGCAGAACGGCTGGCTCGATTATTTCACGCCGCAGCTGTACTGGCCGATCGCCCAGCAGCCGCAAGCCTTCCCGGTGCTGCTCGATTATTGGCTGGCCCAGAACAAGCGCGGCCGCCATGTATGGCCGGGCATGTACACCAGCCGCATCGACAACACGGACAAGTCCTTCACGCCGGAGGAAATCGTGCAGCAGATCGAAGTGATGCGCAGCCGCGGCGTGGTGAATGGCCACGTCCACTTCAGCATCGCGGCGCTGATGCAGAACCGCAAGGGCATCACCGACCAGTTGAAGAACATCAGCTACCAGAGCGCCGCGCTGGTGCCGGTCACGCCGTGGCTGGGCAGCGATGCGCCGTCCGCGCCGGCCGTGGCGGTCAAGCGCAATGGCAGCGGTCTGGCCGTGTCGCTGGGCGCGGTGCCGAAGGCGACGCAGTTCGCGATCTGGGCCCGTTACGGCGACGAGTGGCGCTTCACCGTGGCCCCCGCCACGCGCAACGAAGTGGTGCTGACCGACGATGCCGGCGTGCCGGCGCGCTCGGTGGTGGTGACGGCAGTCGATCGCCTGGGGAATGAGAGCCCGCGGGTTACCGCAACCTTATAACTTTTAGGAATGAGTGCCCAGCAAGCTTTCATGTGAACTGGACAGCAATTGGTCTTACACTTATTCGATCATGGGCACATCCGAATCCGACCTTCCGCTTGGCCTGGGCATCGACGCCGGCGGCACGCAAACACGCTGGGCGCTGTCCGACCCGGCCGGCAAAATCGTCGCTGAAGGGACCGTCGCCGGACTTTCCGCCCTGATGATGGCCAAGCCCGCCGGCCGCGAACAAGTGCACGCCACCTTTGCCGAACTGGCCAAGGACGTGCTGGAATCCGGCAGGCCGCTGCGCATTTGCGCGGGGCTGACGGGCTTCGGCGGCGACGGCAATGTGCTGCTGGGCTGGCTGTCCGACCTCCTGCATGTGCGCCTGGACGCCATCACCATCTGCAACGATATCGAAATCGCCTATCTCGACGCCTTCGAGCCCGGCGAAGGCTACCTGGTTTATGCCGGCACCGGCTCCATCGCCGCCTACATCGACGGCGCGGGCGAATTCCACCGCGCCGGCGGCCGCGGCGTGATGCTGGACGATGCCGGCGGCGGCTTCTGGATCGCGCGCGAAGCGATGCGCCGCATCTGGCGCAACGAAGATGAGCAGCCGGGCTCCTGGCAGGAATCGCCGCTGGCCCATGCCGTGTTCGACCATGTCGGCGGCAGCGACTGGGCCTATTCGCGGTCCTTCATGTACACCCGCGAACGCGGCGAAATCGGCAAGCTGGCGCTGGCGGTCGCGATGAGCGCGGGCGCCGATCCGGCCGCGCGCCACATCCTGCTGCAGGCCGGGCGCGAACTGGCGCGGCTGGCGCTGGCGCTGGTATCCCGCTTCGGGACAAAACCGATTGTGCTGGCGGGGCGCGCCGCCGAACTGCATCCGCTGATCTTCGAAGCCATGCGCGCCGAACTGCCGCCCGGGCTGGAGCTGTCCCGGCGCACTGCCCATCCCCAATACGCGGCCGCCCGCATGGCGGCTCGTCCACGAAACTGAGAACTCACCGAGACGCCCATGATCAAAAAACTGCTGCTTGCTTCCCTGATCTCCGTGCTGGCCGGCTGCGCCACCCAGCCACCGACCATCGACCATTCGCTGGGCCCGTCCAAGGGGCAGAGCAGCCGCGTGCGTTTCATCGTGATCCACTACACCGTGTCCGACCTGCCGCTGTCGATCAAGCTGCTGACGCAGAACGAGGTGAGCGCTCACTACCTGCTGACCGACGAGGAAAAGCCGAAGTTCTATGCGCTGGTCGATGAGAACCGCGCCGCCTGGCACGCCGGCACCAGCAGCTGGAAAAACTATACGCAGCTGAACCACAGCTCGGTCGGCATCGAAATCGTCAATCCGGGCTTCAAGGACACGCCGGAAGGCCGCGTCTGGTACCCGTTCAAGCAGGCCCAGATCGACCAGCTGATCCCGCTGCTCAAGCAGATCAAGGAACGCCACGGCGTGCTGCCGGAAAATATCCTCGGCCACGCCGACATCGCGCCGCAGCGCAAGCAGGACCCGGGTCCCCTCTTCCCCTGGAAGCAACTGGCTGACGCCGGCCTGATCACCTGGCCGGACGCCAACGCCGTCGCCGAAAAGCGCGCCATCTACGAAGCCCAGCTGCCGGACATCACCTGGTTCCAGAACAAGCTGGCCGCCCACGGCTACGCCACGCCGCAGACCGGCGTGATGGACGAAGCGACCCGCAACGTGCTGGTGACTTTCCAGTCCAAATACCGCCAGAGCAAGTGGGATGGCGTGCCGGATGCGGAGTCTGCCGCCATCCTGGATGTGCTGACCACCCCGAAACCGGCACCGGCCGCGGTTCCGGCTGAGGGGGCTGCAGCCAAGCCCTAAGCGCCAGCGCGCGTTGCGCCGCGGGCGGGATTCCCCTATCCTGCACGGATTCCCGCAGGAGGCTGCGGCGTAACGAGGAAGGATTGAAGCGATGCGGCTGCGTCATATCGAAGTTTTCCACGCCATCATGCAGGTCGGCACCATCAGCGGCGCCGCCCAGGTCTTGCATATTTCACAACCTGCAGTGACCAAGGTGCTGCAGCATTGCGAGCTGCAGCTGGGCATGCCGCTGTTCGAACGCGTGCGCGGCAAGCTGTATCCGAAGCCGGAGGCGCACCGCCTGTTCGCCGAGACCGAGAAGCTGCATCGCGACCTGCAGGGCATCCGTCGCCTGGCCGCCAGCCTGAAGGGGCATGCGGTGGAGACGATACGGCTGGTGTCCACGCCGACGATCGCCATCAGCGTGCTGCCGCAGGCGATGAGCGCCTGGCGCCGCGAATTTCCCGGTACGCGCTGCGAGCTGGCCACCCACCACACTTCCGAGATCGTGAACATGTTGCGCCTGGGCGAAGCCGACCTGGCGCTGTCGCTGCAGGACCCGCGCCATCCCGGCATCGTGGCCGAACCGCTGGCGCAGGGCATGATGACGGTGATTGCCCCTTCCGGCACCTGGCGCGAGGAAGAGCTGTCGCAGCCGCTGACTGCTGAAGGGCTGGTCGGCGAACTGATCGGCTATTCGGACAATGACCCGCTGGGCGAAATGGTGGTTGCCGCCTGCGAAGCGCAGGAAGTGGAGCCGGTCTTCCGCACCGTCGTGCAAACCTATCAGATCGCCCGCTCGCTGGTGGAAGCGGGCGGCGGCATGGCCGTGGTCGATCCGTTCACGGCGGCGTCCGCATTATCAACCCGCGTACAGCGGCGCCAGTGGGCGCCCGCGACTCCGATCCAGCTCTTCCTGCTGACGTCCGGGCACTCGCCGCTGTCGCACGGCGCCCGCCTGCTGGCCGACTCGATCGCTGCCGCGGCGCGCGCCTGTTTGGACCAAGGAAACACATGAGTCGTACCATCCGCAGCGAAGAGATCCCCGGCAGTCCGGAATTCCGTCACCTGAGCACGATCGCCGGCATCGGCATCGACCTGCGCTACGCGACGCCGGACAATTTCGTCGGCCGCGATCTGTATTCGCCGCTGGATTGCGCCTGGCTGCACGCCGACGCCGCCGCCGCCATCGAACGCGCCGTCGCTTTCCTCGCTGCGCGCGCGCCCGGCCATCAACTGCTGATCCTCGACGCCCTGCGGCCGCACTCGGTGCAGATCGAACTGTGGGATGCGCTGGCCGGCACCGACCTGCAAATGTACCTCGCCCCACCTGAGCGCGGTTCCATCCACTCCTTCGGCATGGCCGTCGACGTGACCATCCTCGACGCCGCCGGCCGCGAGCTCGACATGGGCACCGGCTTCGACGACATGACCGAGCTGTCCCATCCCATCCTCGAACCGAAGCACCTGGCAAGCGGCTCCCTCACCGCCGCCCAGGTCGCCAACCGCCAGCTCCTGCGCGACGCCATGTTCCACGCCGGCTTCGTCGGCATCAACAGCGAATGGTGGCACTTCGACTGCGGCGACCGCACCCACGTCCGCGCCACCTACGCCAAAGTTCTATAACCCCAATTCGGGGTCAGCTCTGTCATTTGGACAGCTAGCGCTATCGTTTGCGGCAGATCAATACACGAAAGTAGCCGCTTTTGCGTATTGAGGAAGATCAAAAAAGTAGTCCGCGTGTCCAAATGACAGAGCTGACCCCGAATTTAGACCCCGGGATTTAGTGTTGCTGGGCGGTCCAGTCGATGAGGGCGTCGACGATGGAGCGGCCGATGCCGTTGCCGGCGCGCTCGTGGTTGACCATGGCGACGACGATGCAGGGCTGGCCGTCGGCGTCGGGGACGTAGCCGGCGATGGCGACCACGTCGCGCAGGGTGCCGGTTTTTACGCGGGCGCGCTGGGCGGCGATGCTTTCCTTCAGGCGGCGCTTCATCGTGCCGTCCACGCCGGCGATCGGCAGGCTGGCGATGAATTCGGGCGCCCACAGGGAGCGTTGCGCGGCGCGCAGCAGGCCGGCCATCTGCACCGGGCGGATGCGCTCGATGCGCGAGAGGCCGGAGCCGTTTTCCAGCACCAGGCCGGAATCGTCGATGCCTTGCTTGCGCAGCCAGTTGCGCACCACCAGTTCTGAGCGGGCCAGCGTGGACGCCGGCGCGGCAATGTCGCCACCGCCAGGCGTGGAAGCCGCCGCTGCGGGCGCGGGCGCAGCCAGGTCGAGCGGACGGCTGCCCAGCTTGGGATCAGCCTGCAGGCTGCCCAGGCTGAGGAAGATGGTGCGCGCCAGGCCGTTGTCGGACGGCTTGTTGGTGTCGCGGATAATCTCGGGCAGGCTGCGCGAGGTGTGCTCGGCCAGCAGGCGCACGGCGCTCACCGGCGCTTCGGCTTCCAGCACGGAGCCGCTGAACTTCCCGCCCAGCCGCGCCCACGTCGCGCGGAAGAAGCGTTCGGTGAAGTCATGCCGGTCGAGCACATTGACCACATTCGTCCTGGCGCAGTTGCGTGGATAGGTCCCCTTCAGCACAATCGAAAGGCGGGAGCCGTTGCGCACGTACTCGGGCACTTTCCAGCCGTCCTCCCACTTCGCGCATTCGCCATCGGTCAGCACCAGTTCGGACTTCACCGACACCTTGTCCATCTCCGGCAGCAGCGATACGCGCACCGAGCGCGCATCGGATGCGATATCGAGCGTCAGCATATTCATGTTCAGCCACAGCGCATCCGGAATCACGTTGTAGTAAGCCTCGGGCGATTCATCGAAGGGCGGCACGCCGACATCCAGCCGCGAAGGCTGCCACAGCGTGCGGTCCAGCACCAGGTTGCCGTCGATGCGGCGGATGCCCTGGCTGCGCAGCTTTTCCAGCATGTGCGTGAAGGCGTCGATCGTGAAGTCGCCGTCCGCGCCGCCGCGCAGCACCAGGTCGCCGTGCAGCACGCCGTTGACGATCTCGCCGCTGCTGCGCAACTCAGTGCGCCCCTTGAACACGGGGCCCAGTTCTTCGAGGCCGACGATCGTGGTCACCAGCTTCATGGTCGAAGCGGGTGCGAAGGGCTGGTCCGGCATATTGGAAACCAGGGCCTGGTCGCCGCGCAGCACGAGCGCGCCGATAGCATCCTCAGGAATGCCGTTTGCGGCGGCTAGGCGGGCCACCGGCTCGGGCAGCGCGGCGTGAGCGGCGCCGAAGGCAGCGATCAGGGAAGCGAGAAGAAGACGGCGCATCAGGACAGCTCCTTTAACCGAAGAACAGATAAGCCACGCCAATCGCGGCCACGATGCCGGCGAAGTCGGCGATCATGCCGCAGGAAATCGCATAGCGCGTCTTGCGGATGCCCACCGAGCCAAAGTACAGCGCGACGATGTAGAAGGTGGTGTCGGCCGAACCCTGGAAGATACAGGCCAGGCGCCCCACGAAGGAATCCGGACCATAGGTTTTCATCGCATCGATCATCATCGCACGCGAGCCGCTGCCGCTGAAAGGCTTCATCAGCGCCACCGGCAGCGACGGCACGAAGTCGGTACGCAGGCCCATGGCGTGGAAAAGCCAGGCGAAAGCGTCCGTGATCAGCGTGAACACGCCGGCGTTGCGGATCACGCTGATGGCGACCAGCATGCCGACCAGGTAGGGAATCACGGTCAGCGAGGTCTGGATGCCGCCTTTCGCGCCCTCGATGAAGGCGTCGTACACATTCACTTTCTTGCGCAGCGCGCCGATGATGAAGACGGCGATGATCATGATCAGGATCAGGTTGCTCACCACCTTGGATACCACCTCGATCTCGGTGCGTGTCAGGTAATTGGTGAAGTAGTAAACCATGCCGCCGATGGCTGCCGTCATGCCGCCCAGCCAGCTGAGGACAACGCTGTCGAACAGGTTGATGCGCTGGCGGATCGATACGGCAATGATGCCCGCCACCGTCGCCACATAGGTCGCGATCAGGCAGGGAATGAAGATGTCGGACGGGTCGGCCGCACCCAGGATGGAGCGCTGCGCCATGATGGCCAGCGGAATCAGCGTCAGGCCGGACGTGTGCAGCACCAGGAACATGATCTGGGCATTGCTCGCTTCATCCTTGTTGGGGTTCAGCGTTTGCAGGCTCTCCATCGCCTTCAGGCCGAAGGGCGTGGCGGCATTGTCCAGGCCCAGCAGGTTGGCGGAGAAGTTCATCACCATGTGGCCGGTGGCCGGATGGTCCTTCGGCACTTCGGGGAAGATGCGCGAGAAGAAGGGCGAGATGATTTTCGCCAGCCAGCCGACGGCGCCCGCTTTCTCACCGATGTTCATGATGCCCAGCCACAGCGTCATCACGCCGGCCAGCGGCAGGGCGATGTCCATTACGCCGACCTTGGCCGTCTCGAAAGTGCCGTCGATGATCTTTTTGAAAATCTCCGTATCGCCCAGGAACAGCCACTGCGCCAGCGCCGCCGCGAAACCTACCAGAAAGAAGCCGGACCAGATGTAATTAAGTGACATGAATTCCCTGCAGCGAATATGGTTTGGAGCAATTTTGAAGGCAAAGTATAGGTCGCGCTGATGAAACTATGCAGGTCAGGCATGTAAAAAAGTTATAAGCGGCGGGATGGATTTCACTGGCGCGGCGTGCGGCGCTGCCGTATGCTCTGCGCCGCAACCATAAGGACAAGCAATGAAGAGACTCTGGAATCCGATCGCCGCCCTCGCCATCGCCGCCTGTTTCGCCAGCGCTGCCGGAGGCGCTGCCGCCGCCGGGGCAGGCGCTACACCGGCGCCCGCGCAAGCCGCCGGCCCGTCCAAAGTCCTGCACGCCTTCCTCTCCACCGGCGAAACCGGCCTGGACCCGGCCGTGGCTTCCGACCTGGCCAGCCTGAGCCTGCTGGAAAACCTGTTCGACCCCCTGCTGCGCTACGATTACGATGCGCGTCCCGTGAAGCTGGCCCCCAGTTCGGCGCGCGCCATGCCCACCAGCGACGCCAGCAGCACCGTCTGGACTTTCCAGCTCCGGCCCGGCATGTTCTTCAGCGACGATCCGGCCTTCAAGGGCCAGAAACGCGAAGTCACCGCCGCCGACTACGTCTACAGCATCAAGCGCCTGTACGACCCCGGCCTGAAATCGCCCTGGCTCTTCATGTTCGAAGACAAGCTGGCCGGCGACGAAGCGTACAAAAACGGCAAGTTCAGCTACGACAGGAACATCGAGGGCCTGCAAGCCGTCGACAAATACACCTTGCGCATCAAGCTGAAGGCCCCGGATCCGAGCTTCCTGTTCTACATGGCCCTGCCCGCTACCGGCGCGGTCGCGCGCGAAGTGGCGGAGGCCTACGGCCTGCAGATGGGCAACCATCCCGTTGGCAGCGGCCCCTTCAGCGTCGAGGAATGGAAGCGCAGCGACAAGATCACGCTGGCCGCCAACCCGGGCTACCCGCAAAGCTACCAGGGCCACAAGCTGCCCCAGGTGGACAAGGTCGAGGTCAAGATCATGGAGGAATACCAGTCGCGCGTGCTGGGCTTCCTGAACGGCGAATTCGACTACATCGAGCAGGTGCCGGAATCGATGCGCGACATGGTGCTCGATCCGTCGTCAAGCAAGCCCGTGCTGAAGCCGGAGCTGGCGCAGCGCGGCATGGTGTTTACGCCCTTCCCCGTGCTGCAGACCTACTACATGTGGATGAACATGGATGACCCGGTCATCGGCGGCTACAGCAAGGAAAAGGTCGCCCTGCGCCGGGCCATAGCGCTGGGTTATAACAGCCCGGAGGACATCGCCCTGCTGAAGAAGGGCCTGGCCATCCCTGCCCAGTCGCCGCTGCCGCCCAATGTGCTGGGGTACGACCCCGCTTACCGCAGCCCCGTGCAGTACGACCCGGCGCTGGCCCGGGCTCTGCTGGACCGCTTCGGCTACCGCGTCGGCAAGGATGGTTTCCGCACCATGCCGGACGGCAGTCCGCTGCTGCTGACCATGCACACCGAGCCGACCATGGTGGGCCGCCTGCGCGACGAGCTGTGGCGCAAGAACCTGAACGCCATCGGCCTGAACGTGACCTTCAAGTCCGACAAGAAGACGGAAATCATCAAGGCTTCGCGCCTGGGCAAGGTGCAGATGTTCGAAACCAACTGGATTGCCGACTTCCCGGACGGCGACAACTTCTTCCAGCTGTTGTACGGTCCCAACAGCGGACGCGCCAATTACGCGCGCTTCAATCTGCCCGAATATAACCAGCGTTATGAGCAGTCCCGCAAGCTGAGCGACGGTCCCGAGCGGCAGAAGATCTACAAAGAGTTGTCCCAGCTGATCCACGCCTACAACCCCTGGGTGCTGGTAATTCACCCGATCTCCGCCGATATCCAGCAACCGTGGCTAAAAAACTACAAGCGCCACCCGGTCGAATTAACTAATTGGCGGTACGTTGATATTGATCAACAAGCACGCGGCGCTGCTACCAAGGGCGCTGTCCGCTAGAATACGCGCCTTTTCATTACATAAAGTTATAGTCTGCGCAGTAATTTTCATTGGCAGGCAAGTTTTCCACCGGGATAACCTGCAAAAGCCAAGAAGAGCAATGCCCCTGACATTGCCCACCACTGGCCGCTTTAGACGGTTCAAATTTAATTGGGAGAGACCCTGTGAAGGTAAAGAAGCTTGCGCATCTGATTGCGCTGATTGGTGTTGTTAGTCCTGTAATGGCGCAGGAAGTTGCCCAGCAAGTCCAGCGAGTGGAAATTACCGGTTCCAGCATCAAGCGCGTTGCCAAGGAAGGCGCGCTGCCGGTGCAGACCATCACCTTCGATACCATCCAGAAGGCCGGCATCACCAGCACGGAAGAGCTGGTCAAGCTGATCTCCGCCAACGGCACGGGCGCCGACAACCCGACCTCCGGCAACAACGTCTTCGGCGCCGACGCCGACCGCACCTCCGGCGGCGCAGCCTTCGCTTCGCTGCGCGGCCTGGGCCCGAACGCTACCCTGGTGCTGCTGAATGGCCGCCGCCTGGGCAATAACGGCGGCAGCGGCAAGGCAGTCGACCTGAACTCCATTCCACTGGGCGCTATCCAGCGCGTGGAAATCCTGAAAGACGGCGCGTCCGCAATCTACGGTACCGATGCGATCGGCGGCGTGATCAACTTCATCCTGAAGACCGATTACAAGGGCCTGGAAGCGTCCACTACCCTGAACGGCACCGAGCACGGCGGCGGCATGACCCGCCGCTACTCCCTGCTGGGCGGCATTGGCGACCTGAATACGGACGGCTGGAACATCATGGCCGCCGTCACCCGTGACGTGAACGACAAGCTGGCCTCCAGCCAGCGCGACTTCGCCAACGGCTACCAGCCTTCGCGCGGCCTGTCGCCGGATACCACCGGCACCCCGTTCGCCAACATCCTGTCCGGTACCGGCACGGCGCTGACCCCGTTCAAGGTGCCTGGCGATAACACGACCTACCTGCAGGCTGGCCTGCTGAGCCTGCAAGGCAAGTGCGACACCATTCCGGGCATGTCGCAGTACGCCAGCGAGCTGTGGACCAACGTCACCCCGATCACCCGCACCAAGTATTCCTGCGCCTATGACTACGGCGCGGACTATGTGATGTCTTTCCCGACCGAGCGTACCAACGCCGTGTCGCGCGGCACGTTCAAGATCAACGACGACCACAAGGTCTATGTTGAAGTGCTGGGCTCGAAGACCGATACCACGGCCGAGCTGACCCCGGTGCAGATTTCCACTTCGCTGGCGAACGGCAACGCTTACCCGGTCAATGGCCCGTACTACCAGAGCCTGAAGCAGTACATCCCGTCCTTCGACAACACCAAGCCGATCATCTACAAGTGGCGTGCGAACCCATGGGGCAACCGTACCCAGGACTTCACGCTGGAAAACTACCGCGGCCTGGTGGCGGCGGAAGGCACCCTGCTCGGCAAGTACGACTATAAGCTGGGCCTGTCGAAGTCCGGCAGCAAGTCGCAAGTCGACCTGGTGAACGGCTACGGCTGGACCGACAAGATCTATTCCCTGCTGGGCAGCGGCAAGGTCAACCCGTGGCTGGCGCCGGGCCAGTCCCAGACCGCCGACGCGATGCAGGCGATTGAGGCCACCAAGTACGTTGGCGCCTTCCAGCACGGCCGCACCACGACCACCCAGCTGGACGGCTCGATTTCCGGTGAAGTGTTCCAGCTGCCGGCCGGCGCCGTGTCGGTGGCAACGGGCTTCGACCTGCGCAAGGAAACCTACGAGTTCGCCGCCGACGTGGATGCGACCAAGATCCTGCTGTCGCCGGGTAACGCCAACCTGGACAAGGCCAGCCGCTACATCCGCGCCGTCTACGCCGAAGCCATCGTTCCCGTCCTGAAGGACCTGGAAGTGCAGCTGGCCGTGCGCCGCGACAACTACAGCCTGATCGGCGCCACCACCAATCCGAAGGTCGCCTTCCGCTACCAGCCGAAGAACTGGCTGCTGTTCCGCGGTTCGGCCAACAAGGGCTTCCTGGCGCCGAGCTTCACCCAGCTGTACGCCGGCCGCCTGTCGCAGGAACTGCCGAACGGCATCATCGACCAGGAAGGCTGCGCCAAGCACCCTGGCGACCCGGCCTTCTGCGCCATTCCGCGCCTGAACTACAACACCGGCGGCAACCCGAACCTGAAGCCGGAAACCTCGAAGCAGGGTACCGCAGGTATGGTGATCGAGCCGTTCAAGAACTTCACGGCCTCGATCGACTGGTGGGCGATCAACATCAAGGACCGTATCCTGAACCGCACGCCGCAAATCGTGCTGCAGAACTACCAGTACCTGAACCAGTACATCATCCGTGATCCGAACACCGGCATCATCGACCACGTGGAAGCGGGCTGGATCAATGCTGCCGGCCTGAAGACCCGCGGTATCGACCTGGGCCTGCGCTACGACGGCAGCTACAGCGGCTACAAGTACGCGGCAGCCCTGGACGGCACCTACATCGACAGCTTCAAGTTCGCCGAGTTCGAAGGCCAGCCGCTGAAGGAACTGGTCAGTCAGTTCAATACCCGCGACGTGTACCTGCGCTGGAAGCACACCGCCAGCCTGACCGTGTCGCGCGGCGACTGGAGCGGCCTGCTGATGCAGCGCTACTCGACCGGCTACAACGACCAGGTGCCGAACGGCGGCAAGGGTACGCCTCCGCCAGGCTTCGATCCGCGTGTTCATCACTACACCAAGTACGACCTGTCCGGCACGTACACGGGCTTCAAGAACACCACGATCACCGTCGGCATCCAGAACCTGTTCGATACCGATCCGCCATTCACCGCCCACAACGTGGACGAAGTGGTGGGTGCAGGCTGGGATCCGCGTGTCGCCGACCCGCGCGGCCGCTCGCTGGTGTTCACCCTGAAGTACAAGTTCTTCTGATCTCCAGACGGACATTCGGCCGCCTTGCCGCGGCCGCCCTCGCAGCTGCCGCCCTTCCGGCGGCAGCGGCGCGTTCCAGGAAACGAAAGCCTCCCATGAATCACAGCGGCCTGATCAAACCGCCCCGCCTGCTGCCGGGCGACACGATTGGCCTAGTCGCCCCCGGCGGCCATACGAGTGCGCCCTCCATCGCGAAGGCCATCCAGAACATTGAATCCCTGGGTTTCAAGGTCAAGCTGGGCAAGAACCTGGAAGCCGTCTACGGCAACTACGGCGGCTTGCCCCAGCAGCGCTTGGACGACCTGCACGCCATGTTCGCCGACCGCGAGGTCAAGGCGATCTGGGCAATCCGCGGCGGTTCCGGCTGCATCCAGCTGCTGGAACACCTGGATTACAAGCTGATCCGCAACAACCCCAAGATCCTGATCGGATATTCCGACATCACGGCCCTGCACCTGGCGATCCACAAGCACGCCGGGCTGGTGACCTTCCACGGACCGGTGGCTTCCTCCACCATGTCCGATTACTCGGTCACGCATCTGCTCAACGTGCTGATGCGGCCTGAAGAGGAATACACGATTCCCATGGCGCTCGAAAACAGCCGCAAGGCTGAGGAAGAGCCGCATTACGCACTGCGTACCGTGGTGCCGGGCGTGGCCGAAGGCCCGCTGATCGGCGGCAATATGTGCCTGGTCAGCGCGCTGGCCGGCACGCCCTATGCCGGCGACTTCCGCAAGGGCATCCTGTTCCTGGAGGAAGTGAACGAGGCGCCCTACCGCATCGACCGCATGATGATGCAGCTGCATCTGTCGCTGGGCTTGCAGAATGCATCGGCCATCATGCTGGGCATTTGCGAGAATTGCGGCCCGCAGGATTCCGATATCTCGCTGACGCTGGACGAAACCACGGACCAGCACCTGAAGCCGCTGCACATCCCGGCCGTGACCGGCTATTCCTTCGGCCATATCCGCAACCAGTTCACCATTCCCATGGGCATCCGCGCCCGCCTGGACACCGAACGCCAGACCGTTACCCTGCTGGAAGCTGCCGTGGTGTAATGTCGGGGTCTGACCCCGCCTAATGTGTAGAATGGGCCCATGCGCATGCTCAAGCACAAGGCTGTCGCCCACGTGCTGGCGCATCCCCTGGACTTCACGCTGCAGTGCCTGAGAGGTTTCCGGGCAAACCAGGGGCTGCTGCTGGCCGGCGCCGTGGCCTATTATTCTCTGCTGTCCATCGTCCCGCTGCTGATGCTGGTCGTGGTCGCGCTATCCCATGTATTCGAGCAGGAAGAGCTGCTCTCCACCATCGGCCACTACCTCGAATGGCTGGTGCCGGGGCAGTCGAAGGCCATCGTGGCCGAAGTCGGGCATTTCCTCGACCACCGCGAACTGGTCGGCTGGGTCCTGGTGCTGACCATGCTGTTCTTCAGCTCCCTCGCCTTCACCGTGCTGGAAAACGCAATGAGCGTGATCTTCCTGCACCGCGTGGCGACCCGGCGCCGGCATTACCTGGTGTCGGCGGTGCTGCCTTACTGCTACATCCTGTCGCTGGGCGTGGGCGTGATGGTGGTGACGCTGGTGGCGGGCGGCCTGCAGGTGATCGGCACCGAATATGTGCGGCTGTTTGGCTATGACTGGTCGCTGCACGGCCTGTCGGGCGCGCTGCTCTACCTGCTGGGCGTGGTGGGCGAAGTGCTCATGCTGAGTTCGATCTACCTCGTGATGCCGGTGGGGCGGCTGTCCTGGTCGCATGCGCTGATCGGCGGCGTGACGGCCACCGTGCTGTGGGAAATCGCGCGGCATGTGCTGGTGTGGTATTTCACGACCCTGTCCAAGGTCAACATCGTGTACGGCTCGCTGACCACGGCCATCGTCGTGATGTTCAGCCTGGAAATTGGCGCCACATTGCTGCTGTTCGGCGCGCAAGTGATTTCGGAATTCGAACGTGTCGCGCGCGGCGAGCAGGGCAAGGCGCCCAAGCGCCTGCACACGCGCAACGCCTGCTAGGCGGGCAGGCTGAGCGTGAAGCGGGCGCCGCCCAGCGGCGACGAGTCGACCGTCAGCGTGCCGCCGTGCAGGGCCACCGCCTTCGAGGCGATCGACAGCCCCAGGCCGAAACCGCCGGTACTGCGGTCGCGGCTGCGGTCCAGGCGGTAGAAGGGTTCGAAGATGCGCTCGCGCTCGTCTTCCGGGATGCCGGGGCCGTCGTCCTCGACCATGATGCGCACGGCGGCGTTGCCCGCCGCGCCGCCGTCCCGCTCGGCCGCCAGCCGCACCTTGCCGTTGGCGTATTTCAGCGCATTGCGCAGCAGATTGCCGACGGCGCGCAACAGCAGCCGCTGGTCGGCCGCAATCTCGCCCAGGCCGGGCGCGAAGTCGGCCTCGATCGCGATGGCCGACGGCGGCAGCGACGCCACGCACTGGCGCAGCGCCGGCTCCAGCGCGCAGGGCTGGCGCTGCAGGGCTTGTCCGGCATCCAGACGCGCCATGCCCAGCAGTTCGTTGACCAGCTCCTTCAGCTCGGTCAGGTCGCCCGCCATGCCATCGATGCGCCTGGACAGCGCCGGATCGTCGGCCGCATCGCGCAGCAGTTCCAGCGCGAATTCCAGCCGCGCAATCGGCGTGCGGATTTCGTGCGACACCGAATGCAGCAGGTTGCGCTGGGCCGCCAGCAGGCGCTCGATGCGGTCGGCCATATGGTCGATGCGCTCGGCCAGCGGATAGACGCTGTCGCGCGGCTGCATGCGGGCGCGGGCCGACAGCTCGCCGGCGCCGAAGCGGTCCGCCACGCTGGAAAGCTGCTGCAGGCTGCGCCAGTGCGCGCGCGACCAGAAACCGATCGGCACCAGCAGCACCAGCGCCACGATTACGTAGCGCACCGTTTCCAGCTGCATCGCGAAGCCGATATCGATGGGAAGATTGGTGACCGTTAGCGCCTCTTCTTCGCTGCCGATATAGCGCTGCCCTTTCAGGTCGACGCGGCGGTAGAAGGCTTTCTGGGCCACATCCAGCACCAGCTCGCCCTGCTCGAAGGCGCGCGCATCGTGGCCCTGCAGGCGCGCGCGCACGACGGACAGCGGCACCAGCTCATAGCGCACGTCCGACACTTCACGCACTTTGTTCAGCCGGTCCAGCCACTGGTCGGCCGGCGCCTGGTCCACGTACTGTTCCAGCAGGAAGATCTGGGCCGACGCCTGGCGGCGGGCAATATTGTCCAGCGGGTCGCCGAACAGGCGGTTAATGGCGAAATAGACAATGAACGCCGCCACGCTGATGGACAGCAGCACCAGCACGAAGAAGCGGAAGAACAGGCGGTTCATGGGCCAACATTGTATTTGAAACACACTGGAGCCGTGTCAAAACTACAAATTTGCGACAAAAAGCCTAAAGTTCGGGGCGGATTTACCTTCGGTTAAATCGTACGATGGCGCCAATAACAAAGAGGACCCCATCATGCGACAACTCGAATACTGCCTGCCCGTGGCGTTCGCGCTGCTGCTGGCCGCATGCGGCGGCGGCAACGACGGCGGCATGGGCCCGCTGCAGGTCGCCGGCGTGTCGGGCATCGCGGTCGGTGAGCCCACCCCTGCGGCGCTGAACCGCGACGAATTCATCAAGCTGGCGCGCGGCGCCAGTTGCAGTGACATCCGCAACCGCCTGTTCATCATCGACGACAAGCAGGTGTTCTGGGACAAGCAGGGCAATTGCCCGGACAACGGCTACAGCCGCACGCTGTATGGCCGCACGGCGGCCGATGTCCAGTGCGTAAGCAACGACAGCATTGCCGGTCCCCAGACCAGCTGCAGCAACACCGCCATGCGTCCACTGTTCGACACGATGCTGCAGAACCTGGACAAGGCCGACCTCGGCCTGGGCGGCGCGCACAAGGTCGAGCAGGTCGAATTCCTGCCCAAGGATGGCGTGGCCGCCACCCAGCCCCTGCTGCGCGAAGGCTTTTCCGGCCTGACGTCGCCCCTGAACGTGGCCGTGCGCGACCCGGACAGCTTCCTCAAGCTGTGGAGCGCCCACTACCAGTATCGCAGCGACCCGCCGGCCGCGCCGAAGATCGACTTCACGCGCCAGATGGTGCTGGGCGTCTTCCTCGGCAACCGTCCCGGCGGCTGCATTGGCGCCACGATCGATAAGGTGGAAGTGCGCGCCGGCAAAGTGGTCGCCTATTACACGGAACGGGACTATTCAGGTCCAACCGTGCTGTGCGTTGCGGCCATCACGCAGCCGATGGACATGGTCGTGCTGGATAAGATCGAAGGAGATGTCAGCTTTATTAAGCAATGAGCATTTTTGCCGGAATGAGAAGGCGAACCGATAAAATGGCGAGCATTCTTAACCGACCACCGCTCCTATGCACAAGTTTCTCGTTTTCGCCATCGCCGGCGCTTGCGGTACCGTAGCAGCGCAAACCCCGGCCACTAATCCGATGCCGGATGGGAGCCGCGACATGTATGTGGGCCTGGGCGCCCAGTACCAGCCGCGGTATGACGGCGCTCGCCATAACAAAACGGTTGCCCTGCCTGTGCTGCAAATACAGTGGAGCAATGGGATTTTCGTGTCCGGGCTGAGCGCGGGCATGCACCTGTCCAGCAATCCCGCGATCGAATACGGTCCGCTGCTGAGCATCGCGCCGCGGCGCGACGAGGATGGCATGGGCGGCGGCATCGGCGGCGTGGGCGATGGCTCGGGCGGTGCGCTGATCACCACCATCCTGCCGCCCGGCGGCATCGTGCCCGGCGGCGCCGCGCGCAAGAGCGCCAACCGGCTGGAGGGCATGGACGTGATCCGCACCCGCCTGCTGTACGGCGGCTTCTTCAATTACTACTTCACGCCGCGGCTGCGCCTGAACAACAGCGTGCTGTATGGCGCGGGCAACGACAGGAATGGCCTGCGCTGGCGCGCGGACCTGCAATACATGATGCCGGAACTGGCGGCCCATCATTCGATGGCGCTGTCGGCCGGCGTTTCCGTGGTTAACCGTGCCTACAACAACGCCTATTTCGGCGTGTCCAAACTGGAAAACGAACGCAACAGCCTGGGCGCCTACGAAGCGAACGGCGGCGTTCAGGATGCGCATCTGGGCGCACGCTGGAACTGGTCGCTGGGCCCGTCGTGGATGCTGACCAGCAACCTGCAGGTGAGCCGCCTGCTGGGCGACGCCAAAGCCAGCCCGCTCGTCGAGCGGCCGACCAACGTGACTGTGTCCACGGCACTCGCTTACCGATTCTGATGAAAACCAAGACCCTTATTCCCACCGTACTGCTGGCCCTCGGGCTGGGCGGGCACGGCTGCGCCGCGCTGGCGCAGGACGGGGAGTGGGTCAGCTACCGCGACGCCTACAAGGCGATGGTGGTCTTTGCCAAATACGGCAAACCGAAGAACCTGCTCCAGATGCACTTCCAGTTGAGCCCGCGCGACGCGGCCACTTCGCTGGATGGAGTATCGCTGTCCCTGAACGGCAAAACCGTCCAGCTCAACCTGCCGCTGGACCCGACCGGGCGCACCAGCTTCCCGCTGCTGAAGGCGGCCTATGATGAAAACGCCGTGCTGGCGCTGAACCGCAAGGCCAGCCTGTTCAATATCCAGCCGCGGCTGTCGCTGGCGGTGCGCGCCGATGGCGCCTATGAGGCGAATGAACTTCGGGCGGCCTGTGACCAGGCGCTGCAGTACCAGCGCTTCGTGAATGGCGCCTACAGCGCGAAGAAATGCGTCGGCGTACGCTTTGTGTATGTGAAGAAGGCCGAAGCCCAGGTGCTGGTGCGCGATGGCGGCCGCGAGACGCTGCTGCCGTCCGTGGACGGTCCGGCCTTCGAGGGCGATGCGGGCGCCGGATTCCGCACGGTCACTTACCGCTTTGCGGACTGGCCGGCCAGCGGGCAGGTCGTGTCACACTTCCCGCCGCTGGCGCTGGCGCCCCTGTTTGACTAATTCCAGGCCGAGGGCGAGAAGAGGTAGCCTTCGCCCCAGACGGTCTTGATCTTTTCCGAATCGGTATCGTCGAACTTGCGGCGCAGCTTGGAAATGCTGTTGTCGATGCTGCGGTCCATGCCGTCGAACTCGATGCCGCGCATCTTGCGCAGCAGCGCATCGCGCGACAGCACGGTGCCGGCCGACTCGGCCAGAGTGAGCAGCAGCTTGTATTCGGTATTGCTCAGCAGGCACTGCTGGCCGCGCCACGTCACGCTGCGGTCGCTGATGGCGATGGTCAGGGAGCCAAAGGTCAGCAGTTCCGGATCGCCCTTGGCCGCCACGCGGCGCAGCAGGGCGCGCAGGCGGGCCAGCAGCACGCGCGGCTGCACGGGCTTGTTGATGAAGTCGTCCGCGCCCTGTTCCAGCAGGGACACCTCATCGTAGGAATCCTCGCGTGCGGTCATCACCAGGATGGGCACTTCGCTGATTTCGCGCAGCTGGCGGGCCACTTCCATGCCGTCCAGGCCGGGCAGCATCAGGTCGAGCACGACGATGTCCGCCGGCCGCGCCCGGAAACGCTGCAGCGCCTCATCGCCGCGGCTGACCACGTCCACCTTGAACTCGTAACCCGCCAGGTACTCCGTGACCAGGTCGGCCAGGCGCGGATCGTCTTCCACCAGCATTACTTGAACCATTCGAATCTCCTTCTCCACCGGACATTTTATATGCGCCGGCAGTTTGTGGATTACCTGCGGAATGATTCTGACAATCGAATACAAATTTGCGACAAATTGCCTAGAGGGCGCGGGCGATGATGAGCTTCTGGATATCGCTGGTGCCTTCGTAGATCTGGCACACGCGCACGTCGCGGTAGATGCGCTCGACCGGGAAGTCGGAAACGTAGCCGTAGCCGCCGTGGATCTGGATCGCATCCGAGCACACCCGCTCGGCCATTTCGGAGGCGAACAGCTTGGCCATCGCCGCTTCCTTCAGGCAGGGCTGCCCGGCGTCCTTCAGCGAAGCTGCATGCAGGATCAGCTGGCGCGCCGCCTCGTTCTGCATCGCCATTTCGGACAGCTTGAACTGCACCGACTGGTGCTCGAAGATGGCCTTGCCGAAGGATTCGCGCTCGCGGGCGTACTTGAGCGCCGCCTCGAACGCGGAGCGAGCCATGCCGACTGACTGCGAGGCGATGCCGATGCGCCCGCCCTCCAGGCCGGACAGGGCGATCTTGTAGCCCTGCCCCTCTTCGCCAATCATGTTCGCTGCCGGCACGCGGCAGTTCTCGAACAGGATCTGCGCGGTGTCGGACGAGTGCTGGCCCATCTTCTGCTCGATGCCGGCCACGATATAGCCCGGCGTGGCGGTCGGCACCCAGAAGGCGCTGATGCCTTTCTTGCCGGCCGCCTTGTCGGTCACGGCGAAGACGATGGCCACGTCGGCATGCTTGCCGGACGTGATGAACTGCTTCACCCCGTTGATGACGAAGTGGTCGCCGTCACGCGTGGCGGTAGTGCGCAGCGCGGCGGCGTCGCTGCCGGTGTGCGGTTCGGTCAGGCAGAAGGCGCCCAGCATTTCACCCTGCGCCAGCGGGCGCAGGAAGCGCTCTTTCTGCTCGGCGTTCGCGTACATCATGCCGATGCTGCACACGGGGCAGTTGTTCACCGAAATGATGGTGGACGTGCCGCCGTCGCCCGCCGCAATCTCCTCCAGCACCAGGGCCAGCGACACATAATCCAGGCCCGCGCCGCCCAGTTCTTCCGGCACGGCGACGCCGAAGGCGCCCAGCGCAGCCAGCTCTTTCAGCTCTTCTTTCGGAAAGTAGTGTTCCTTGTCCCAGCGGCCCGCGTTGGGCGCCAGGCGCTCCTGGGAAAACGAACGCAGCGCGTCGCGGATCATCTGGTGTTCTTCGTTCAGAATCATGGTTAACCTTGTATTACCAGCTAATGGGAGTGCCGTCGTAGTCTCGGTAGACAGCCTGGTCGGAGGGTGGCAGGGTTGCCAGGGTGTTGCGGATGCCGCGCGCGCTTTCCTCGACGGAGAGGTCGGCGCCGGAGCCGCCCATATCGGTGCGTACCCAGCCCGGGTGCAGCGCGACGCAGGTGGCGCCCCGCGCGCCGAAAGTGAGCGCGGTATCGATCAATACGGAATTGAGCGCAGCCTTGCTGGCGCGGTACAGCGTGCCGTTGGGATGGCTGCGTGAGCTCAGTGAGCCCATGCGCGAGGACATCACCGCCAGCTTGCCGCGCGCCAGGCAGACCAGCGGCGCGATGATCGGCAGCAGGCGCATGGCGGCCAGCACATTGGTGTGCATGACCGCGTCGAAATCGCTTTGCAGCGGGAAGCCGTCGCCTTTCGGACCGTAAACGCCGGCGTTCAGGATGGCGACATCGAGATGTTCGCCATCGAGTTTCCAGCCCAGTCCCGCCACGGCTTCCACGTTGGTTACGTCCAGCTTGTGGGGTTCGGCACCCATCTCCGCCAGCGCGTCGCAGTCTTCCTTCTTGCGGGCAGTGGCGATCACGCGCCAGCCGTCGGCCAGGTACTGGCGCACCAGTTCATGGCCGATGCCGCGCGAGGCGCCAACGATGAGTGCCGTTCCCATGGCTTACACCAGCTCGATGCCCATGGCAGTGGCTTCGCCGCCGCCGATGCACAGTGCCGCCACGCCCTTCTTGCCGCCCTTGGCCTTCAGTGCGCCGATCAGGGTGATGATGATGCGCGCGCCGGTGGCGCCGATCGGGTGGCCCAGGGCGCAGGCGCCGCCATGGACGTTTACCTTGCTGTGCGGGATATCCAGCTCGCTCATTGCAGCCATCGGCACGGCGGCAAATGCTTCGTTGATCTCGAACAGGTCAACGTCGCTGGCCTTCCAGCCGGTCTTGGCGAACAGCTTGTGGATCGCGCCGATCGGTGCGGTGGTGAACTGCTCCGGCACCAGGGAGTTGGTGGCGTGGCCGGTGATCTTCGCGATGACCGGTGCACCCAGCTTCTTCGCGGTGGATTCGCGCATCAGCACCAGTGCCGCGGCGCCGTCGTTGATGGACGAGGAAGATGCGGCGGTGATGGTGCCGTCCTTGGCGAAGGCCGGCTTCAGCGACGGGATCTTTTCAACCTTGGCTTTCAGCGGGCCTTCATCCTTGTCGATCACCACGTCGCCGGCGCGGGTGGTCACGGTGACCGGGGTGATTTCCCAGGCGAAGGCGCCGCTGCTGGTCGCTGCCTGCGCGCGCTTCACCGATTCGATGGCAAAGGCGTCCTGCTGCTCGCGGGTGAACTTGTAGGTCGTGGCGCACTGCTCGGCGAAGGTGCCCATGGCGCGGCCCTGGCCGGTCTTGGCGTCGCGCGAGTAAGCGTCTTCCAGGCCGTCGTACATCATGTGGTCGAACATCATGCCGTGGCCGATGCGGTAGCCGCCGCGCGCCTTCGGGATCAGGTAAGGCGCGTTGGTCATGGATTCCATGCCGCCCGATACGATCACGTCCGCGCTGCCGGCTGCGATGGTGTCGTAGGCGAAGATGGTGGCCTGCATGGCGGAGCCGCACATCTTGGACAGGGTCACTGCGCCGGTGCCGACCGGCAGGCCGGCCTTGATGGCCGCCTGGCGTGCCGGAGCCTGGCCCTGGCCAGCCATCAGGCAGTTGCCGAAGTAGACGTGTTCCACGGCTTCCGGCTTGATGCCGGCGCGTTCGACGGCGGCCTTGATGGCGACTGCGCCAAGCTCATTGGCGCTCAGGCCCGAGAAGTCGCCCTGGAAGGCGCCCATTGGGGTGCGTGCTGCGCCGACGATTACGATTGGGTCATTCATTTTCGATTATCTCCAGTAGAGGAGGCGCACTTGGCGCCGAAGTGGATGCATAGTGATTGCGGAAACGGACGCTTTGCGGGTAAGGGAAAACGTCCTCGATGACACCATTGGCGATCCTTTCTTTCCTCTCCTGCCACCAGGAGCAAGTCAGAAGATCGGCATGGTGCTTCATGAAGTATTTTCGGATTTTCGCGTTCCCGAGCAGGAACTTGCCAAACTGCTCGGGAAACACGTCGTGCTTGCCTATGGGGTACCACGGCTCGGAGGACATTTCATCTTCCTCGTTGCGAGGTTCTGGTATCACTCGGAAATTGCAGTCGGTGATGTATTCGATTTCGTCATAGTCGTAGAAGACCACGCGCCTGTTGCGGGTGACGCCGAAATTCTTGTACAGCATATCGCCCGGGAAGATATTCGCCGCCACCAGGTCCTTGATGGCGTTGCCGTATTCGAGCACGCCATGCTCGATCGCGGCGTCGTCGCCGGCCTGCTCGGCATTGGTCAGCCACATGTTCAGCGGCACCATGCGCCGCTCGATGTACAGGTGTTTGATCACGAGCTGGTCGCCCTCTTCCTCGATCAGCGAAGGCGCGTATTGTTTCAGCTCCGCCACCAGCTGCTCGGAGAAGCGGTGGCGCGGGAAGGCGACGTTGGAATATTCCAGCGTGTCCGCCATGCGGCCGACGCGGTCATGGTTCTTCACCAGGACGTATTTTTCTTTGATCTGCGCGCGCGTGGTTTCCTTCGGCGGCGGGTAGTAGTCCTTGATCACCTTGAACACGTAGGGGAAGGACGGCAGCGAGAACACCAGCATCACCAAGCCCTTGATGCCGGGCGCCGTGTCGAACAGGTCGGAGGAATGCTTCAGGTGCTGCAGGTAGTCGCGGTAAAAAAGCGTCTTGCCCTGCTTCTGCAGGCCGAGGATGGTGTAGATCTCGCTGCGCGGCTTGCGCGGCATCAGGCTGCGCA